>DAOVDY010000234.1 GCA_030669265.1 Desulfobacteraceae bacterium
TACAAGATTGCTGCCCAGATTGGGCATTTAGGCGATAATGTAAAATTCTTAAGGAAACAGATTCAGGATGACAGTATTTTTCAATTATTTATTGCCCTTCCAGTTGTTTATCAAACTCCTGTTGCCCATACCCGTTGGGCCTCTGTTGGGGAGATAAGCGAACCTAATTGTCACCCAGTCGATAATGCTATTCTCCACAATGATAAAGTGAATGAATCTATCAACAAGGCGGGAATTATTCACGTGTGTCTGAACGGGGATATTGATAACTACTTCACCTTAAAAGAAAAATATGAAAAGGATACGAAACGGCCCATCCCTGATGAGATCACTACAGACACTAAAATCATACCCCTTCAGATACAAAAATATTGTAACAGAGGCCTCACTATTGAGGAATCGCTCCGATTAGCTGTTAATGATTTTACAGGCTCTCACGCCATAGCCATGCACACTGACATTGCACCGGGTAAAATTTTTCTGGCCCAGAGAGGCAGCGGCCAGACGATTTTTATCGGTTTGGGTAAAGAATGTTATCTCACTGCCTCAGAGATCTATGGCCTTGTGGAAGAGACTTCCTGCTATATTAAAATGGAAGGTGAAAAAAATGTGAATGAATTGGAAGGCAAAAATCAAGGGCAGATATTCATTTTAGACCAAGATTCATTCGGCGGACTTACCGGTATCAATGCAATGTATTATGACGGCAGCCCCATTCAACTTACAGCTCACGATATAAAACAGACCGAGATTACATCAAGGGATATTGATCGCCAGAATTTTCCCCACTATTTCTTTAAAGAGATCTGTGAATCTCCTGAATCAGTGGAAAAGACAGTTCAAAACAGGTGGAGGATATCACGAAAAAACGGAAAAAGGCATCCACTAATAATCTTAGATCATAAGGTTATGCCCCCTGTTTTAGCAGAGGCCTTTCAACAAAACAGGATACGGAACATATTGTTTATAGGCCAAGGGACTGCAGGAGTTGCTGCCTGTGGGTGTGCAGAGCTGCTCAATTATTACCTTGCCAACAGCAACATCCAAGTTGCTCCTCGTAAAGCTTCAGAGTTCAGTGGGAGCCTCTCAAAAACGAGCTTGAGAGATACCCTGATTATCGCAATAACCCAATCCGGTACGACCACAGATACAAATATGGCCGTAGATATGGCAAGACAGCGTGGGGCCTACACCATGGCTATTGTGAACAGACGGGATTCAGATATCACCTTCAAGGTAGATGGTGTCTTATATACCAGTACCGGAAGAGATATTGAGATGTCTGTTGCCTCCACCAAGGCCTATTATTCTCAGATTGCAGCCGGAGGTATCCTTGGACTTAAATTGGCACAATTAACGAACATGAGGGATGATGATTTTATCCTTGGGGAGCTCGAAAGACTTATGAAGCTTCCTTCCTTGATGAAAAAGATTCTCGCGAGGAAAGAAGAGATCGCACGATCCGCTCATAAATTTGCACCTACAAAAAAATACTGGGCGGTTGTTGGGAGTGGCTATAATAAGATAGCTGCAGATGAGATCAGGATAAAATTAAGTGAACTCTGCTACAAGACCATCTCTTCGGATGTAGTCGAAGATAAGAAACATATTGACCTCTCTTCAGAACCTCTTATTTTTATCTGCGCAGCAGGCAACAGGGGTGATGTTATAAATGACATCATCAAGGATACAGCCATATTCAAAGCACATCAGGCCACGACCATCATAGTAGCCACTGAGGGTGAGGAAAGATTTACACCCTATGCAGATTCATTAATTTATGTACCAGAGATAGAGGAGCGGTTCTCTCCTATTATAACAACACTGGCAGGTCATCTCTGGGGTTATTATGCAGCAAGGGCAATAAATGAAGAATCTCGTTTTCTTTTCGATTTCAGGCAAGAGATGAGTGCATATATTTCGGCCTCGATTGAAAAAGGGCTTGATATCTACCAAACAATACTGGAAAAGGTTTTTCAAGAGAAAACTGCGAAATTTTTTTCTTATTTCAAAAAAAGAATGGGAGATAGGCGATACACCACAGCCATGGAATTAAACGCCGCCTCTGATCTGACCCTTTTGTTAAAATACCTCTCTGGACGGCTCCCTGTGTCTGACTTTGAGCTGGATTTTGGCGTTAGTGGAACAGCTCCTAATATGTTTGATATCTTTTTTCGCTCTATAGGAGAAGCTATAAATGATATGGCCAGGCCAATAGATGCAATAAGGCATCAGGCCAAAACAGTGACAGTGGGAACAAGCAGGATATGGGAACCGATCGAGGGGTTACTGTTTGAGGCCTTGAAGAACAATAAATTTGACGCGAGCAACATTACAAACAAGAATGTTCTTGTGCTAACCAATCTTCAGGAGATTACCTCTGAAATAAAAGGTGAAACCCTTTATAAAATAAGTAACCTTACATATACTGGAGAGCCGGTTGAAAATTCAATGATCAAACTTGTAAAGAAAACAGGCAGTTCTTCTCAGCTTGTCTCCCGCGTGCACGCAGATAAAAGGCTGAAAGGAACGAAGAGAATCATTGTCAAGGCAGGAAATGTCTTTATTGGAAAAGGAACAATTGATAACAGAAGTATCCTTATCATCCCTATAATGAAAAAAGGGCCTAACATTGATCATCTCCTGCTTCTTAATCTCGCTTTTAAGAAAGAAATAGACCTGTCAAAAAAGATAAAGGCCCTGGGTGATAAATTTAGTCACATTAAAAATATTGTTGAAGAGACAGATCTTCCCTGGGATGACAATTATCTCAATGTGCTTGAGATGGAAAAACTTTTTGGCAATAGCGCAGAAAAGATAGCTGAATTAATCATATCT
>DAOVDY010000049.1 GCA_030669265.1 Desulfobacteraceae bacterium
TCCAATTTTGGACCATGGTTTTAATGTAAATATATTCTTTATCATGTGCTGATAAGTCGTTTTAGAACCAACGCCCCCTTTTTCAAATACTACAATGGCAACAGATTATAATAAACAAGTCGCGCCAGGGCGGGCTTGAACGGTGCCCGACAACCTGAGTAGTTACTATAATTTTTACCATACCATGGATACTATATGAACTATAAAAAACTAAAGAGAAGGCTGAAAAAATCTTGGCACTCTTATGACTTCGAGAAAATAAAATCCCAGTACGCCACTCTTTATAAAATCAGACTTAAGGAAAAAAGGGATATCATTGGTATTAAAAAGGCCGGCAGGCTTGCAGTTGATATTCTCAACCATGTTGAGGAACATATAAAGCCTGGAATTACAACCAATTATATTAATTCCCTTGTAGAAGAATTTACCAAAAAAAATAATGCCATATCTGCTTCTCTTAATTACAATGGCTTTCCCAAAAGCGTTTGTACTTCTATCAATAATGTGATCTGTCATGGAATACCAGATGATACGGTTTTGAATGATGGTGATATTGTAAATGTTGATGTTACTCCTATATTAGAAAAATATTACGCGGATACTAATAAAACATTCTTTGTGGGATCTCCTGGTAAAGATACCAAAAAGATAGTTTCTGTAGCCAGGGAATGTCTTCAACGTGGAATTCTCAAGGTTAAACCAAAAAACCGGATTGGCGATATTGGTTATGCTATTCAGAGATATGCAGAGGATCAGGGATGTTCAGTTGTAAGGGAGTATGTGGGTCATGGTGTTGGGTTTGAGTTTCATGAATCACCACAGATTCCCCACTTTGGCAAAAAAGGCCAGGGCATTCCACTTGTTCCTGGTATGGTATTTACGATAGAGCCAATGATAAATCTTGGAAAACACAATCTCCATGTTCTTTCTGATAATTGGACAGTTGTTACAGATGATGGAAGCCTCTCTGCACAATTTGAACAAACAATTCTGGTAACAAATAATGGCTTTGAGATTTTGACACCGTTTGATTAACCATTAATGATCCTTTGTTTTTCCCCACCGGTCATCGGTTACTTTAAGCTCAACGTTTTTATGCCTCGCTTCTTCATCCGCAATCTTCTTCTCCTTAGGTGTAAGGTTAAGGTAACAGGCAGCACAGAGACCGGTTTTATTAACACACATCTTCATCAAGTCGCATAGAATGCAAGTCCTTTTTTGTATAGCTTCGGCTATCCTTTTGGTATCTTTCAGGATAGCTAAAATGTTCGGCTCTTCACCTCTAGCCTTCCGAATCTTTTCAAGGTATATTATCTTATGACTGTTTCCCTGATCGTTCTTCATGTGCCTTTTTACCTTATGAGCTATATGTATCTTTTCATTTTACTATTTTTTTCCAGAAATCTAAAGACATACTTAAGAAAATAGAGAAAGCTGCTTATCCTGTTTCTTCTTTTTCCCTTTTTCCAATTTTCCCCTCTTAATTAATTCTTCTTTAATATTTTTCAAAAATGGGGAAATAGGCAAATGTAACGGGTTACCATAAAGACTTCTTTTTTTTGCATGTGATAAAAAAAGTGACCTCTTAGCCCTTGTCATACCAACATATAAAAGTCTTCTTTCCTCTTCTATGTCAGAGGCATTCTTTGAAAAGAGTGTATACGGTAGAATACCATCCTCGCAGCCTACGATAAAAACATGAGAAAATTCCAGACCTTTTGCTGCATGGATCGTCATGAGGGCAACCTGCTCTGTTGATGGATTATAGGTATCAGAAGAGCCTCCTAATTGTAGCAAGGAGAGAAATGAAGTAAGGTCTGCCCCGTATTCCTTAGACAGGGACAGAAATCTTTCAATAGCATCTTGGTGAGATACAACGATATCAGGGAGAAAGAGAGTAATTATTTCGCTGACATATTCCTCTATTGATTGTATTGCTGTATTCCGTTTTATTTTCAAAAGGGCGGATTCAGATAATCCTTGTACCTGTTTTTCCTTCAGTCTTTGAATCAATACGCTATTAGAAGGCATTACGATAAGACGGAGGATCTCTATAACAGTGTTTACTGGCTCTTGCTTGAAAAATGGTTCTTCCCCTACAAGCTGGTAGGGAATACCATGATCATTCAGTGCCTTAATAATGTCTGGGGCCATTCTTGAAAGCCTGAACAAAACACCAAAGTCAGAAAAAGAGGTTGCCTCGCTTTCCTCACTGCCATCGGTAATCTGGCTATCAAAAGAGAAAAATCTCACACCTCCCATCAGCTTTTCTATAGTTCTTGCCACAAACTCTGCCTCACTTTTTCCAGTAGAGCACTCACGAATGTCAATTGATACACCCGCTTCTATCCCCTCTAATAGATTGCTTCTTTCCCGAGGCCTTACAACCTGGCCAGATGCCTCAAGAATTGTCTTTGAACACCGGTAGGATGTCTTAAGCCCATAGATTGTCGCACAAGGATAGTCATTCTTAAATTGTTTAATAAAGGTATTATCAGCCCCTCTGAAGCCATAAATGGCCTGGTCAGGGTCACCAATAGCAAAAATATTAGAGTCCTTCTCTGGCGCAAGAAGCCTGATCAGGGTATATTGGGCATAATTTATGTCCTGATATTCATCAATGCATATCCACGGGTATCTGTCTTGTATTACCTTACGTGCGTCACTGTTATTTTGAAGAAGTCGAACCGTGCAAACAACACAATCATCAATATCAAAGGCATTTTCCTTTTTTAACCTCTCTTCATATGCAGCATAGAGAGGTGCCAGCTCTCTATCCTCAAGCTCTGAAGGCGCGTGCATCCTGTTTTTTGCTAAACCTATCTGTTCTGCAACCCTATGAATATCCCTGCGTTTTACGCCCAGAGATGACGCAAAAATATAGGCCTTTTCATCATCACCAAAAATAGAAAACCCCGGGGACCTTCCAAAGTGATGCGCATGCTCTTTTAACAAGGACAAACCAAAGGAGTGAAATGTGCTGATGGTAATCTTTTTTATTATGCTTTTATCATCGAAGCTACCTCTGATCCTCTTTTTCATTTCATCTGATGCCTTGTTGGTAAAGGTAATAGCCAGAATATTGTTCGGATCTACCTCCCACGATGTTATAAGGCGCATGATCCTCATTGTTAAGGTTAATGTCTTTCCAGTACCTGGACCTGCTAGAATCAGGCACGGACCTCTATAATGATTTACTGCCTCTTTTTGTATGGGATTCATTGTGATCCCATACGTAGCTTCATGCAGCCTCCTTTCACTTTCTTTTATCCCACCTTCCGGTCTTTTTTTACCGACTCGTATATGCAAATCTTCTACATTAATACTCATTTTATCTGGCTTTTCATATGCCTGGTCAAAAAAAGATATCTGGGATGAGAGAGACTGAATTTCTCCAGGGGAAAAAACCTTTATCCGGCCAAACTTGCCATCATATCCCTCCTCAATAAACACCTCTCTGTCCCTGAGCCTTCTGATACCTTCGACTAACACTTCATCCCCAATTTCTTTAATCTGCTCAAAAGGAAGATCAAGGAGGATTGAGAATTCTGCCCCTCCCCTGCCTAACAGTTCTTCATATTGTTCATTCACCGCTTTGCTGCCTGCGCCAACGCCTTTGATCTCCGCAATAAGATTCTTCAATGGAGTGAGGGAGTAAAATGGTTTTTTATCATCCCTTAATGCCGGATTTACCCGATCAGCAAGCTGCATAATCCTGTTCAATACCCCTACGGTTACCTTCTTGCCACATACAGGGCAAATCCCTTTGTGTTTTATTGTCTCCTGCGGTGTCCAGCAAATGCCACACTTTCTGTGTCCATCGAAATGATATTTCCCTTCCTGTGGAAAGAACTCTATTGTTCCCAAGAACCTATTAGTTTTATCTCCTTTCATTGCGGAAATGATAGTAGGATAGGAAAGGTCTGCGTCAAAGAGATTCGCCTCTCTCCCTAACTTTTCCGGTGAGTGGGCGTCTGAGTTCGAAATAAGTGTATATCTATCTAAAAATGAGCAAAGGCAATTCATAGATGGATCGGATGAGAGACCGGTCTCAACCGCAAAAATGTTTTCTGTGAGATCACCAAAACATTCTTCAATAGTATCATAGCCGCTTTTTGCACCAAGTACAGAAAACCATGGGGTCCATATATGGGCGGGAATAAGGACTGTGCCATCGCCTGCCCCTAAGGCTATTTCTAACAAATCCCTTGAGGGGAGACCAAGTATGGGCCTTCCATCAGAGGAGATATTCCCCACTGCTTCCAGCTTGTTTTGTATCTTCTTTACTGCATCAAATGACGAGGATAAGATAAGGTTATGTACCTTTCTAACCCTCCCATTTTTTTTATAGATACTGCTTATCTCCCCGGAAAGAACAAACCTTACGAGGTGTGAAGGTGAAGGAAGAAGATAGTCATTTTTTATACAATATTCATCTTTGATTCTATATAATCCATCCTCAGCTGGTATCAACTTCTCTTTCATCTCGTTATACCAGCCCGGATGAAATATATCACCTGTTCCAATAACCTGGATACCCTTACGGCGGGCCCAGAGATCCAAATTCTCTGGCGTAAGACTACTGCTGGTAGCAATGGAATAGTGAGAATGGATATGAAGGTCGGCTATAAAACGCATGGTAAGTGCCTAAAGCTTGTTGCCCGTTGACCGTTGTCTGTTGTCTAGAATAGAAATTCCTCAATCACTTAATTCATCATTCATGATTTTTTCCGCTTTTGGTAAGCATAAATAATCTCTGCACAAAAAAGAAATATTGCTGATGCATAAAAAATCCATAGAATCATTAAAATTATTGTATTTAATGACCCATATACAAGACCAAAATTAGGGTTATGTATAATCATCCAGCCAAATATATGTTTGGCAATCTCCATCATAATGGCACTGATAAAGCCCCCGATCATGGCTTCCCTAAAGAAAATCCTCCCTGGAGTTACAATAGAATAGAGGGCAGTCAAAAAAAGGAAGGCCAATAGCAGGGGAAAAATATATTTGAGCCCTATACTATTTAAAAAAAGTGGCACCAAGGTAATACCAAAATAATTGTTCAGTGTAATGAAGGCATCTATCGTTAAATTAAAAATCTGAAGAAAAATAAACACAAGGCCGACTACAGGCACAAAAAGCAAAGACATTATCTTAGAAACCCAAAAAGGTCTTACACGTTCCGTCTTAAATACTTTTTTCAGGGAAAATTCAATTGAATCAAAAATGAGGGTGCTTGACCATAACATAAAAACAACAGCAAACCAGGCAAAAATCCCGCTACCCAGGTTTATCCGGCCAACCTCATGTAAGACATGCTCGCTGATAAAGGGAATAAGCTGATTGATGTATACGCTTACTTTGGGCAATACCTCACCCTTAGAGCCGACAAAAACACCAACTGATGATACAAGAAGATAGATAAAGGGGATAAGTGAAAGAATAGCATAAAAAGCAATAGCGGCCGAAAGATTAAGGCAACCATCCTCCTTGAAAGATAGAAAAGATTTTTTAAGGATGTTAGTTATAGCCATCTACCTGACTTTAAGATAAGAGAGGAGATGCACTGTTTCCTTATCGGTAAATAAAAATATTTCGTGTCCTATAACCTCATCTCCTCCAGGACCCTTTCTTACCATGGGAACCACGTCTATCCTCATTACCTTTCGCCAATCACCGGTAAAATTAATCCTGTTGACTATCCCATACCTATCAATAGTATAACGAATCCCGGATTGTTTGAGGACCATGGCCACAAACCTATTCTTTCTTTTGCTAACGGTATCTGCTCTCTCTTTCATAGCCCTTGCTTGACCCTGTGCATTTGCATGAGGAGCAGAAATAAAGCCACCAATAAAAAATGAGAAAATAATGAAAGAAATAAAAGGCAGTAATTTAACTTTCATCTTCCCCTCCTTAAACAATAATTAGTATTGTAAATGTATAGTAACTACTTAGGTTCAAAGTTTCGGGTTCACGCCTGTCCGCCCCGATTATATCGGGGCAGGCGGGGTTCAATGGTTATTTGCTGAACCATTAACAGTTAAATGCGTGTTTTTCATGAGCCGGTTGAGGAGTCTTGGCATGGACAATAGTTCATGGCTCCAAGTTGAACCCCTGAACTGTGAACCTTGAACCTGACAACCTGGGTAGTTACAAAAGAATAATAATTAATGTATGCTCTCGGTTATCAGGTATCAATTTTTAGAGGCAATTGAGTGGT
>DAOVDY010000272.1 GCA_030669265.1 Desulfobacteraceae bacterium
AAAGATGATCACTATTGAATTACACCTGGTAGAAAACCTAAAAATTATCAATGCAGATCCTGCCCAGATAGAGCAGATTATGATGAATCTTGGAGTCAATGCCAGGGATGCCATGCCTGAAGGCGGCAGACTGATATTTGAAACAGAAAATGTGATTTTAGATGAGCAATACTGCAAAACCCATCTGGGAGCCAGGCCAGGGAAATATGTTAAGCTAAGCATCTCGGACACCGGCCACGGTATGGATAAGGAAATCCTAAGACACATCTTCGATCCCTTTTACACTACCAAAGAGACCGGCAAGGGCACAGGGCTTGGCCTGGCTATGGTCTATGGCATTGTAAAAAATCACGATGGATACATCATGTGCTACAGCGAGCCAGATGAGGGCACTATCTTTAAAATCTATTTTCCTATTATTGAAAAAGAAGCAGAAAGAGTGGAGTCAAAAAAGGAAAAATTTCCCATCAAAGGAGGCAACGAGACCATCTTGTTAGTGGATGATGAAGAGGCTATCCGAGAACTTTGTAAAGATATCCTTGCCAGGTTTGGCTACACCGTACTTATGGCCTCTGATGGGGAAACTGCCTTAGAGATTTACAGCGAGAAGAAGGAGGAAATCAATCTGGTGATTTTGGATATAATTATGCCTGGGATGGGTGGAAGGAAATGCCTTGAAGAACTTCTCAAGATGGATCCAAAGTCAAGGATTATTATCGCAAGTGGTTATTCTATCAATGGGCCCGCTAAGGAAGTCCTCGAAGCTGGAGCAAAAGGTTTCATCAGCAAGCCTTATGATATGAGAGGAATGCTACAAACAGTTCGTAAGATCCTGGATGAGGATTGAAGCCTTATGTTACTTTTAAAAATTATTCCTACTTGATGTCTAACAATCAATCTGATAATTTAAACATATTAAAGGCATTCAAGAGCGCTAATTTTATCGACAAGGTTGCCTTAATTTTGTCCATCTGGTTCGGCACAGGGCTTTTTCCTGGTATGCCAGGTACTTTTGGCACAGCTGGGGCAATACCTTTATATTTTTTAATAGATTTTTTAGGGGCTAGATATCAGGCCTTAATTTTACTTATAACAATCATAGGGGCAGTCTGGTCATCTCATAGAAGCCAATGTATTCTAGGCACGGTTGATCCAAGGGAGATCGTAATCGATGAGGTAGCTGGATTTTTATTGACCGTTATCTTTATCCCCTTTACCTTGAGAAACCTGATAGCAGGATTTTTTCTTTTTAGGTTTTTTGATATCCTAAAACCACCTCCAATAAAGAAAATAGAAAAAAAGGTAAAGGGAGGACTTGGAGTCGTCCTCGACGATCTTATAGCCGGTTTTTATGCCCATCTATCTTTATGGTTTCTCCTGTATATGCTCGAATGATGGGATTTAAGAATTTTGGAATTAAGGAATTAGTCGCTGAGCATTAAAAAGATTATGCAAACAGAGATCATAGTCATAGGTAATGAACTGATCTCAGGAAAGACAAGAGATCTTAACGGCTGGTATGCATCAGGTTGCCTTTTATCCCATGGTCTTGAAACAAGCGAAATCAGAACCGTTGGTGACAACTACGATACACTTTCGTCTGTGTTGAGGTCAGCTGTAAAAAGGTCTCATTTTATCATTGTTACTGGTGGTTTAGGCCCCACTGAAGATGATCTCACCACCGAGATAGCATCCAAGGCCTTAGATATGCCTCTTTTCCTTGATCAGGCCGTTCTTGATCATATAAGGAATACGACGAAAAAATTTGCCTTAAACTGGTCTGCTTCTTTAGAAAAATTAGCCTGGCTTCCAAAAGGTGCAAAGATGTTAGACCCTCAAGGGGAGATGTGTGGCTTTTCAATATCTAAAGGGGACAGTCTCCTCTACTTCCTACCAGGTGTACCTGAGCAGATGAGGGAGTTGATGAATAGGTGTGTTATTCCGGATATTCTGCGAAGGTACAAACCAGCTGCTGTCCCACGGCATAGAATACTTAAAGTCTATGGGTTAAGTGAATCCCGTATTTCAGATGTCTTCAAAGGCCTCAGCAATGAACTCAAAAAGGTAATGTTTGGATTTTACCCCTCCTTCCCTGAAAACCACATCACTATCACAGTCCGGGGAAAAGACGATACAGAGATTGAAAGGGAATTAGATAGAGCAGAGAAAAAAATCAGACATCTTTTAGGGCCTTATATATTTGCATCCGGTGATAAAATCATGGAGTCTGTTGTTGGAGAGTTGCTAAAGGAGCGGAAGATGACGCTTTCTGTAGCGGAATCATGCACGGGTGGTCTTATTGGTCACAGGCTAACATCTATATCAGGAAGCTCTCTTTATTTTGAAAGGGGTCTTATTGTTTACAGTAACACATCCAAGGTCGAGATGCTTGGGGTAATGCAAGAAACCATAGATTCATATGGGGCTGTCAGCGATCAGGCGGTACGGGAAATGGCCGAAGGTGTCAAGAAAATTGCAAAAACTGATATGGGGCTTGCTGTAACAGGAATTGC
>DAOVDY010000038.1 GCA_030669265.1 Desulfobacteraceae bacterium
CTGCAATGATGAGGGGATAATTTTCTCCTCTGTCCTTACACGTAAGTGGAATCTTGCTTAAATCAAGTATGGTGAGGATATTTGGATAATCATTTTCAAATGAAAGGGAAAATGCTAAAAAATCAAATTTTAGCAGCGGCGTCTGTGATTCTAAAGAAAGGAGGGCTTGATTTGTTCTTCTATAGAGTAATAATTCTTCTTGTTCTGGCAGAAATACCCTTTCTGCCACTATCGCTGGGTTTTCATTTAGTATCCCATAGACTACCTGGAAGCCAAGATTGGACATGCCAACCTGATAATAATTAGGGTAGAT
Source organism: Desulfobacteraceae bacterium (assembly GCA_030669265.1). GTDB lineage: Bacteria > Desulfobacterota > DSM-4660 > Desulfatiglandales > B25-G16 > B33-G16. The sequence continues at coordinate 314 of DAOVDY010000038.1, forward strand.
CAGGGCCACAGATATCTTACCACCCCAATCCTTTTTTATGGTACCTCTTTCTTTAGCAAGTCTGCTCTTATAAAGGGTAGCAATTCTCAATTTGCAATCAATCTGCCTGCTTCCTTAAAAAAGTGGGATACTCAAGATTTTCCTTTTGAAAAACCCTCTGCAATATACCCTTTTTCCCAGAGTTTAAATCTTTATCTTTTAGAAGCAAATCAGTATCTTCCTCAGATAACTGCCTCTGGAATGTTGGCTTATCAAGATCTTCCTTTACTCTTACAGTCCAATTCTCATCCATTTCCTCAGTTGAAATATCCCTCAAATTAATAATCTTTTTATCTATAGTCCTGCTTATACCAGTAGCAATAACTGTTATCCGCATCTCATCTTCCATAGTATCATCAAAGACCATACCCCATATAATCTCTGCATCAGGATGGACCTCGTTTTTTATAAACGAAGATCCTTCCATAACCTCCTCCATAGTCATTCCTGTAGATCCAGTCATGTTGATAAGAACACCCTTTGCCTGATCTATTGAGATATCCTCCAACAAGGGACTGTTAATGGCCATCTGGGAAGCCTCAAGGGCTTTATTTTCTCCACTAGCTGTCCCTGTGCCCATGAGGGCTGTTCCCGTTTGTTCCATAACCCTTTTAACATCTGCAAAATCAAGGTTTATGAAGCCAGGGATCGTAATAAGATCCGATATCCCTTTGACTGCATAGAGAAGCACATCATCTGCGATCTTCATAAGCTGCAAAAAAGGTGTATCTGTATTCCCTAATGCCCGTAATCGCTGATTTGGGATGATAAGTAGAGTATCGACCTGTTTTTTCAGTCTTTCGATACCATCAAGGGCTGCTTTCATCCTTTTTTCACCCTCGAATTCAAATGGCTTTGTTACAACTGCTACTGTCAATGCCCCGTTATTTCTACTTTCTCGAGCGATTATTGGAGAAGCTCCGGTGCCTGTTCCTCCCCCCATGCCTGCGGTAATAAATATCATATCCGCATCTTCGGTAGCTGCCCTGATTGACTCTATGCTCTCCTCTGCCGCAAGAGCACCTATCTCTGGATTAGCGCCAGCCCCTAAGCCCTGGGTTAGATTGGCCCCCAGTTGCAACTTATCAAGGGCAGAACTAAAATCAAGGGCCTGTTTGTCGGTATTTGCAGCCTTAAAATCCACCCCTTTAAGTCCAGCTGCAATCATGTTATTGACTGCATTTCCCCCTGCGCCTCCAACACCAAAAACCTTTATCTTGGCGCTTGGGCTCTCTTCAACAAATTCATATCTCATAATTACTCTCCTTTCCTGATTTATATTTCGTAATTTCTATAACTTATTAAACTTGCATTATTTTTACCATTACCCGATTTATGTCAGACACGTGGAATACTGGAGTGTTGGAGTACTGGAGTATTGGGTAGTAAAACAGAAAAAATATTTTGTTACTCCTCCTCACCCGCCTCGCCTGAGTCCCACAGAGCGGGACGATGGCGGGCAGGTAAATCCATTATTCCAGTACTCCATTCCTCCAATAGCCCAATTAGGGCGAAGCCCTAAGTTCTTTATTTCCCTTCGATAAACCATCTCTTCATCCTGGATGTGATCCGGTTAAATATATTTGTATCCCTTATCCTGAATTTTTTCTTTCTCTGTTTTGAGTTAGCTCCGTACAACACAAGACCTACTGCTGTTGCATACATGGGGCTATTAACAATCTCTTTTAATCCCCCAATATTGTCAGGATAACCTACCCTCGCCGGCATATTAAAAACCTGCTCTACAATCTCCGGTACTCCTGGAAGAAGAGAAGAACCGCCCGTGACAACAATTCCAGACGTGACCATATCATCATGACCAGACCTAATCATTTCCTGATAAATAAGGTTAAAAATTTCTTCCACCCGTGGTTCTAAAATCTCTCCCAGCAATTTTCTACTGATGGTCCTTTCTTTCCTGCCGCCCACACTTGGAACCTCAATAATTTCATCTTCACCGATAAGAGAGGTAAGGCCACATCCATATTTTATTTTTATCTTTTCAGCTTCTTTAAAGGGGGTTCTGATTCCGACAGCAATATCATTGGTCAAGTTATCACCACCTAATGTTAACACAGAGGTATGTGTTATTGAATCTCGTGAAAATATCGCTAAATCTGTAGTACCTCCTCCAAAATCTATTATTGCAACTCCCAGGTCTCTTTCCTCATCGGTCAGGATCGCCTCACTTGAGGCAAGGGATTCAAGGATAATATCGTAAACATCAAGACCAGCCCTGTTTGCACACTTAATGATATTTTGGGCCGATGTGACCGCTCCAGTTACTATATGAATCTTAACCTCAAGACGGACACCTGCCATTCCTCCAGGATCACTAATGCCAGCCTGATCATCAACAATAAATTCTTGAGGGATGGCATGGATAACTTCCCGATCCATAGGAATTGCAACTGCCCTTGCTGCATCAATCACCCTCTCAATGTCCAGCTTGGTAACCTCCCTATTCTTCAAAGCGATGACCCCATGACTATTAAAGCCCTTTATGTGGCCTCCAGCAATTCCAGCAAATACTGAACTAATCTCGCAGCCAGCCATGGTCTCCGCCTCTTCTATGGCTTCTTTAATGCTATTTACCGTGTTTTCGATGTTGATTACCATACCCTTCCTAAGCCCGATGGACGGATGAGATCCCATTCCTATAATATCAACCATTCCATCAGGCCTCACATCCCCAACTACTGCACATATTTTACTTGTGCCAATGTCAAGGCCTACAATCAATTCCTCCATGCTAACCAACCCCCTTTTCTGTCATTTTTTACTCATCGCTTATCTTGTGTCACTGACATTCCTCTTCAGACCACCCTGTCAGTAAATGAAACTACTGCCCTATCACTATAATCCAAATCTATTGATCTGGCCTGATAGAATCGATTCGTGGCCCGAAGGTGGCTGATAATATCTTTTAATGAATGAATTTTTCTTTCAAAATCGTCTCTCCCAAAAAGGACCTTAAAGGGTAGCCTATTGAAATAAACTGTAAAGGCTCCATCTTCCTCGACATGAATCTCTGATAAATCCTTTTCCAATACAGGGGAGACGCATAAATGAATAGCATTTAAAAAAGAGGCAACCCTTTTAAGACTCGCTTCATTTTTTTCATCACCGTGGGATAGGCCTGTTACTGCAGGGAAATCAACACAATCATTGCTTTCAACATCTTTAAATATAATCCCTTCTCTATTCATGAAAGACATCGTCTCTAGGATTACTATTGCCGCAACTTCTTCATTTTCCGCCTTGATATGAAGGGTATGGGGAAATTCTTTTTTTAAACAGACAGATTTTAACCATGGGTGCCTCTCGATATTTTTTCTAATAGTAGACGAGTCGATAGATAAAAGATTTTCATTCTCCTTGATACCCGATATTTTGATCAACTCTTTCCTGAAATCATCATTAACTCCTGCCACAACGATATTATCTAATCTAAAATATGACGATGAAGAAAGAAATTGATATCCAGTAATAAAGGCTAAAGACAAGGCCCCAAGCCCTAAAAAGAAAAGAAATATTTTAATAAGCCCAAAACCCAATTGGCCAAAGGATCTTTTGGGAGGCAACAAATTTTTTCTTTTGTGCCTTTTTACTGATTGTTTATCTAATACAGAGCTTCTTTTCACGCCTCACCCACAACCTTTATCTCAGGTAATAATTGAATATTAAACACATCCCTTACTTTAACTTTTGCCAGATCCATAAGGGCCAATATATCAGAGCTCGAGGCATCACCTTTATTAACAATAAAATTGGCATGCTTGCTTGATATCATCGCTCCCCCTATCATTTTACCCTTTAAACCAACAGCATCTATTAATCGGCCTGCATAATCACCCTTAGGATTTTTAAAAATAGATCCAGCAGATGGCATATCAACAGGAAATCGCTCTTTTCTTCGTTGCATATTAGAAACAACCTTTTTACTGATTAAAGCAGGGTTATCAAATTCTAGATTCAGCCTTGCATTAATGATTATCTGCCCTGTGTTTAAATCAAGCCCTCTGTATGTAAAGTTAAGCCTCAAGCTATCTCTCTTTTCTACTATTCCTCTGTCTTTCAGAATTGTTACCTCATTAATCACACCCTTCATTTCTTGGCCCCAACTTCCTGCATTCATGGCCACTCCTCCACCTACGGTTCCAGGAATGCCTGCGAGAAATTCCACTCCAGCGAGACCCTCTTTTGCACAAAAATCAACTAGTTCATATAAGGGCATACCAGCCCCAACTACAATGTATGGCTCTTCCAGAGAGGTACTCTCTATAACAGCAAAGGATTCATCCAGAATAATCGCTATACCTTTTAATCCCTCATCCCTCACAAGGAGATTGCTTCCACGACCTGTAACCAAATATGGAATCCCTTCATCTATGAGAAAAGTCATCATTTTCTTTAATACGCCTAGATTCCTTGCCTTGTACAAGGCTTCAACATTACCCCCAACCCTCAATGTTGTGTATTGACTCATCGGCACATCAAAAAGGATGGCTTCACCTCCTATCTCTTTCATCCTTTTCTTTATATGAGCGTCCATACTCAAGTGCCTAAAGCTAAAGAACGTTCACCGTTATCCGTTCACCGTTGCTGTTTTTACTGCCTGCTGCTTATTGATTACTACCTACTTTCCTCAATTTCTAAATCCCTCAATACCTTAATCCCTCAATTCCTAAATTCCTAAATCCGTTTCAATAAATCAGTCCCAACAAGGTGTATATCACCGGCACCAAGGGTTAACACTATATCACCAGGTCTAATCTGATCGAGAAGTTCAGATATGGTATCCTCAGTGCTATCGCAATAAGTAACCGCCCTGTGCCCATGATTTTTTATTCCCTGATAAAGAGCCTTACTATCTACGCCTGGTATAGGCTCTTCGCCTGCCCCATAGAGAGGGGTAATGATCAGAAAATCTGCCTGGTTAAAAGAGATAACAAATTTATCATATAAATCTCTTGTTCTGGTAAACCTATGGGGTTGAAAAACAACTACCAATCTCCGATCAGGCCAGCATTCTTTTGCTGCGCTGAGGGTTGCTATTATCTCTGTAGGATGGTGGCCATAATCATCTAAAAAGAGTATACCATCCCTTTCATCTTTTATTTCAAAGCGCCTCTTAAGACCTCCAGGGCTCTTGAGTCCCTCTCTAATGTATTTAAAATCAATATCCAGTTCCAACCCTACTCCTACTGCTGCCAAGGCATTCAAAATATTATGCTCGCCAGGAATGGAAATAGTGACATTACCGGCTAACCTATTCTTAAAGATAACATCAAAATTGGTGTTCAGTCCTTCTTTTGATATGCCACTCGCCCTTATATCTGACTGGGGATTCAGCCCATATGTCAGATAACTTTTTGTAAGCTTAGGGATTAACCCTTGGACCTCTTTATCATCCACACAGAGAATGGCCCTGCCATAAAAAGGGATCTTGTTGATAAAATCAATAAATGTTTTCCTGAGATTATTCATGCTACGATAAAAATCTATGTGTTCATGATCTATATTGGAAATAACAGCTATGCTTGGGGATAGAGCAAGAAAGGATCCGTCACTCTCATCTGCCTCAGCCACAAGAAAATCACTTCGCCCTAACCTCGCATTCGAGCCTCCCCATATATTCAATCTTCCTCCGATAACAACTGTTGGATCAAAACCACCCTTGGTCAATATCGAGGCAATCATACTTGTCGTTGTAGTTTTTCCATGAGAGCCTGCCACAGCTATCCCGTATTTAAGCCTCATTAATTCAGCCAGCATCTCAGCCCTTGGTATTACAGGAATAGATTTTTCCCTTGCCTCAACTATTTCCGGGTTATCGCCCTTTACTGCCGAAGAGAAAACTACAACATCTGCTCCATCTATATTCTGAGGCCTATGTCCAATGAATATCTTACCACCAAGATCTGAGAGGTGTTTTGTTACTTCTGTTTTTCTGAGATCCGACCCACTAATAAAATAATCTAAATTAAGGAGGAGTTCTGCTATACCGCTCATTCCAATCCCACCAATACCTACTAAATGGATATGTTTTACCTTGCCAAATATTTTCATCTTAAGTGCCTAAAGTGAGCCCGCCCTGGTGCGACGTGATATGAATATACGCTAGCTTCTGATGTATCACCAATCCTGGTTTACCTTTGTTAAGTCACCTTTTGCCAGGTCTGGGCCAGGGCTAAAGTGCCTAAAGTTATGCACGTTATCAGTGTCTGTTGACCATTACTAATTGTTAATTGATCATTGACCATTGCTAATTGATTAGCTCCATCAACTGTTCAACTATAATTTCCTTTGCTTGTGGCCTGCCAGCCTTTAAGGCAAACAATGACATCTGTTTTAGCACGTCTGGTTTTTCCATATACATTCTAATCTTCTTGGCCAGGGTATTGCCGTTAAGATCCTTCTGTAGAATAATATCTGCTCCTCCGTGGGCCGCCAAAGCCCGAGCATTAACGTCTTGGTGTTTATGGGTCGCATAGGGGTAAGGCACAAGGATCGATGGTTTACCTAAGGCAGCCAATTCAGCAATA
>DAOVDY010000185.1 GCA_030669265.1 Desulfobacteraceae bacterium
GGATTTATCTCAAAAACCGGAAGTCTTTGAATTGGTCTCACAGATAACCAAAGAGGTTAATAATAATTTTGCCCGGGTAGAGACTATCAAAAAATTTACTGTTCTTGATAAAGAGCTTGATCAGGATGACGATGAATTAACCGCAACTCAAAAGGTTAGAAGAAAAATAATCGAGCAAAAATACAGAGATGTAATAGCAAAAATGTATAGATGAATAGTACAGGCCTTATCTGAATTTGAAATGGATGAACTATGCTGTCGGAGGGACTGACAAATTTTTTCCAGCTTTGCTTGAGTGGGTTTGCCGTGGGATGTATTTATGCCATTGTCGCACTTGGTTTTGTTATTATCTATAAGGCAACAGACGTCTTTAATTTTGCTCAAGGCGAATTGATGACCCTGGGTGCATTTATATGCTACCTCTTCATTGTTCAACTCCACGTTCCTATTTTTTGGGCATTCCTGCTCACATTTATTGCAACCGCATTGATTGGCATGATTATCGAGGAGATGTTCTTGAGACCAATGGTCGGAGAGCCCATCTTATCGGTCATTATGATAACGGTAGGTTTGAGTGTTCTCTTAAAAGGGATAATAGGTTTGAGCTGGGGATACATGATCAAGGAATTCCCCAATTTCGTTTCTGAAGATCCAATTTACATTGCCGGAATGGTTATCTCTCCTCTACATCTTACCACAATCATAGTAACCGCGATCTTAATTGTCGTGTTTGCGCTTTTCTTTAAATTCTCAAAAATGGGGATTGCCATGAGGGCTGTTGCGAGTGATCAGGATGCCTCTCTTCTCATGGGAATCAGTGTCAGAAAAATTTTTGGCCTATCATGGTCTATTTCAGCGGTTGTTGCGTGTATTGGAGGTATATTACTGAGCAGTATAACAATTCTCCATCCATCATCAAGTTTTGTAGGTATAAAAGTATTCCCCGCGGTCGTATTAGGAGGGATGGACAGTATAATAGGTGCAATCTTAGGGGGTATCATCATTGGAATCGTGGAAAATATCGCGGGGGGCTACATTGACCCTATTGTAGGAGGTGGGGTTAAGGAGATCAGTGCCTTTGTCGTTTTACTTGCAATTATGATGATCAGGCCTTACGGACTTTTTGGAAAAGAAGAAATAGAACGAGTTTAATTGAAAGAGCTGATTCAAAATGCGAAGCGGAGATTTTAAAGCATCTTACGCAGAAGACATAAGGGTTCTTCAGACCAATTTCATTAAGATATGTATAGGGATTTTTATACTGTTCCTCATCGCATTTGTTCTGATTGCAGACAAATATTTTATATATATTATAAATTTAGCCGCTATTGCGATCATTGGCTCCCTAGGCTTAAATTTGCTAACCGGCTTTACCGGCCAAATTTCCATAGGCCATGCAGGGTTTCTTGCTATTGGTGCCTATTCCTCAGCTATACTGACATCAAAATGCAGTTTTCCATTTCTCCTTGCTCTGCCCGTAGCAGGTGCTATTACTACATTTGCCGGTCTATTGGTGGGAATTCCTTCCCTTAGGCTAAAGGGTTTATATTTAGCAATTACAACCTTTGCCTTCGGTTTTATTGTGGAGCATGTGGCCAATACGTGGGATAGTTTAACTAATGGGTCACAGGGAATGGTTGTCCCACCTGTAGAGATCTTTGGCGTAACCTTCGATACGGATCGGGGTTTATTTTTTATTGTTTTTCCTATTACTGCTTTTGCAATAATATTTGCCAGAAACTTAATCAGATCAAAGCCAGGCAGGGCTTGGATAGCTATACGGGACCAGGATATCGCAGCACAGACTATTGGTATTAATCTACTTTGGTATAAACTCTCTTCCTTTGCCGTGAGTTCATTTTATGCAGGAATTGCTGGAGCTCTGTTTGCCCATTATCTCATGTATATTAGCCCGGGCCATTTTGAACTCTTAGTTTCGGTCCAGTATTTAGCCATGATCATTATTGGTGGATTGGGGTCCATTTTAGGGTCTATTTTTGGAGCAGTCTTCATGATCCTTCTCCCAGAAGTTTTAAAATTCTTGCCCGACCTTTTGAGAGATAGCTATCCGGTAATCGTAGAAAGTTTTGCAGATATCAATCTTATTCTGAATGGTTTAATCATAATTCTCTTTATTTTAAAAGAGCCTAAAGGCCTATATGGGATTTGGACTGACATTAAAGTTCATTGGAGAAACTGGCCTTATACATACTAAAGGCCTTTAGTATCTCAAATCAACAGCGGAAAGGAGGTGAATTCAATAACCAATAACCCTAAAATAATTAGATGAGGAGGTATAGATCATGAAACAAAAGAAAAAACTTGCATTTGTTCTTATGTGTGTTTGTTCAGTGGTTTTGATTTTAACGGGAAATCCCCTGTTTGCTGGCGAGGTACCAGGAGTTACCAAAGATAAGATTATTATAGGGACCATTTCTCCATTAACGGGTAAAATTGCTATGGTTGGTGTTCCGATTGCAAATGCCATAAAAGACTATTTTAGTTACATCAACGAACAGGGTGGTATCAATGGAAGAAGGGTTGATGTTATCTGTGAGGACGGGAAATATGACCCACCTCAAGCCATCGCCTCTCTAAAAAAGCTGCTCGATCGGGACAAGATATTCGCCTGTGCATCGACCTCCGGTACACCCATTACCTCGGCCCTTTCTCCCACTATCTCACGGGAAAGGTTACCATCCATGGCCCCTATTCCTTCCTATGGAATTTTTGGACTTAAGTCACCAAAATACCTTTTTTCCTATGGCCCCTATTATGCGGAGCAGGTCGCATTCAACATCGAGCACATTCTATTTACCCTTCGGGCAAAAAATCCTCGAATTGCCTTTTTTTACCAGGACGATGAATTCGGAAAAGATGGATACAGGGGATTTAAGGCGGCAGTCGAAAAGTATAACCTCAACGTCGTCGCCACCGAGAAATATACGAGGGGAGCCATCGATATAAGTTCACAGGTTCTCAATATGAAGCGGGCCAACCCGGATTTCCTCATCATTACGGCTATTCCTTCCCACTCCATCATGCTTTTGAAAGAGGCAAAAAGGCAGGGCTTAAGAGTTCCAATATTTAGCTGTGCGAACGCGAGGTTAGAAGTAGTTATTAAGGTAGCAGGGGACGCTTCGGAAAATTATTATTGTGCAGAATATATTGCATTGCCCAATGAAACACATATTCCGGGTATGGCCAAATTAATTGAGATCAGGAATAAGAGAAACCCAAAGTCTAAGGTTCCACCAAAATATCATATACTGTCCTATGTGAATGCCTTGATTTTAGGCGAGGGTCTGAAAAGGGCCGGGAAAGATTTAAACAGAGAAAAATTGCGGGATGCTTTAGAATCCATCAAGGATTTTGATACGAAGGGCCTAACAGGCCCCATTTCGTTTTCCCCAAGAGATCACTGCCCTTTGACTGCCATGCGTGTTGTAAAAGGCAACCCTAAAACGGGATTTTATGATGCTATTAGCG
>DAOVDY010000162.1 GCA_030669265.1 Desulfobacteraceae bacterium
TGACATTGCAGATACCAGGGAAAAATATCTTGTTAGCTCCAAAGAAGACCTGGAAAGCAAGATAAAGAACAAAGAAATCAATAGCCATCCTGCGTGGGAAGATCTTATTGCATGGGAAAACGCTGAAAAATACATCCTCCAACTCAAGGCAATTCTCAAAAAAGAATGGGAGCATGCTAACACAGTACAAACAGATTGAGAGAATGGCCCAGTCTGAATTCCCGGACATTGTGATTTCATCCCAGATCCTTCATAAACGATCATCAGCATTAACCAAACTTCGCCTCTATTTCAAAGATCAAACCTATATGGACATCTAGCTTAGTGAAACAGGAAAATATTCCTATCACTGGGAACAGAGAGCTAAAAGGGGATTGATCCATCGCCATGACAATGCCCCTGATCATCCTGAAATAGTTACCTTTCCAAAGCATTTCCATAACGGTGATGAGCAGAACATTCTTCCGAGTTATTTGAACGATGAACCTCTGGACGCCATAAGAGAATTTCTTGAATTTGCCAGAATACTTCTCAAAGAAAACAATTAACATGCCGAACCTATTATTACTTTTTAAATTTCAAGTTTCCCGCCTTCGGCAAGGATCTCTCTCCGAGCCGTAGGCCAGGGCAAGCCGCAATCAACAATAATCAATAGTCAATTGAAACTGCTTATTGGGTACTGGGCGCTGGGTACTGGTTAGTTTTCATTCTGCGCCCTTTTTATCGATCCGATATACGCATTTAGCTTTTTGGGCAATATATCTATTGTTCCCTCTATTTGACCAATTTCTTCGCTCTCTATAAGTTTCCGACGTCTTGCTTTAGAAAGCCAGGTTTTAGTTTCTTCCAAAGAGCCTCTTGCATAATAACAAAAATTCAGACGATCTTTGAAATGATATCGGCCGTGCCCTTCTGCTAAGTTTGCTGAAATTGAATCAGCCGCGCGAACCAATTGTTTTCCAATAGTATCTTTAATAAAGTAATCCCATGCAATACAGATATCCCATACTTTATCAGCTAACTCCTCAGCCATTTGATAAATATCCAAATCCTCAACCTTTAAAACCATGCGACAATCCTCCAAATTAGTTAAGCAGTCCCTAATCCCCAATACCTAAAATCAAGAATCCAGCGCCTTTCGCACAGCCTCTGCCATCTCACGCTGGACAATAGGCTTCATTACAAACGCCCGAATGCCTATGGCTTTGGCCTTGTCTCCATCAATCAGTTCACTGAATCCGGTGCAAAGAATGATAGGTAGATTGGGCATTATACGCATGAGCTCTTTGGCTAACTTATCACCTGTCATCTTTGGCATGGTCATGTCAGTGATAACAAGGTCGAATTTCTCTGGCTGTGCCCTGAAGGCTTCAAGTGCCTCAATCGAACTTGTTCTGGTGGTAACTTGATAGCCCAAATGCTCTAACATGCCTTTTCCGATTTCACAAATGAATGGCTCATCATCCACAAGAAGTATTCGCTCCTTGCCTATTGGGAGGTGAATCATCTTTTCTGTTTCTGCCACGCCTTCAGGAACTTTAATTCTAGGAAGAAACACATTGAATGTTGACCCTTTACCTGGCTCGCTGTAAACAGTGATTGCCCCACCATGGCTTTTAACAATTCCATGAACCACTGCAAGGCCCATTCCAGTTCCACCGGTTTTCTCTTTAGTAGTGAAATAGGGATCAAAAACACGTTCCATAACAGCCTTGTCCATACCTTCACCAGTATCTTTTGCAGTAAGTTTAATGTATGACCCAGGATCTAGGTTGATTTCGGATTGCGGAATGCGGAATGCGGATTGTTTTTCTTTATCTTCAAATTCCGAATTCCGAAATTTAAAATCCCCAATCGAGACATTTTGCAGGCTTACCTCCAGAACACCTCCCTTCTCTCGCATGGCATGATATGCATTGGTGCACAGGTTCATTATCACCTGGTGTATCTGCGTTGGATCAGCTAGTACCATGCCAGTAGATGTGATGTTCTGCCTGATCTCTATGGTTGCGGGTAATGATGACCTCAGTAGTTTAAGTGCATCTTTAACAATGAGGTGTATCTGCACTGGCTTTTGTTCTTGTTCAGTTTGACGACTAAAGGCGAGGATCTGCTTCACCAGGTCTCTTGCACGCTCCCCGGCCTTGAACAATTCATTCATATTGTCTCTGGCAGGGCTTCCTTCAGGTAAATCATTCAGTGTCAGTTCAGTGTATCCTATGATTAGAGAAAGTATATTGTTAAAGTCATGGGCAATTCCACCTGCAAGGGTACCAATGGCCTCCATCTTTTGGGCCTGCTGGAGTTGGGCTTGCACTTTTTTCCTTTCTTCCTCTGCCTGCTTGCGCTCGGTAATGTCGTTGCCAATACAGAGGATTTCGGTGATATGTCCATCCTTGTTAATAATACCTTTATTAGTCCACGCAACCCATACTCGCTCGCCATTCCGACGCATGTTTTCATTCTCATTGGTAGTGTATATCTCAGGATTTCTTCCAATATCTTCAATCATTGCTTTCAGGTCACGGCCTGAGGTATCTGTCTCAGGCACGATAGTGCCCACTACATTCTTGCCCAGGATTCCATCCTCGGTGTAACCGAAAAACTTCTGGGCAAATTTATTGAAGAAGGTAATGCGGCCCTTAGGGTCCCTTCGTAGAATAATGCTGTTAGCGTTCTCCACAAGTTCTCGGTACCTCTCTTCACTCTCTTTTAATTTCTTCTCCATCTGGCTTTTGAACAGAGCCATTTCAATAGATGCAAGAAGCTGCCTTTCCTGGAGGAACGGTTTAACAATGTAAGCATACTGCTCAGTTCTTTTAGCTTTATCTATTAAGCCAATATCCGAATATGCGGTTAGAAATATAACAGGAATATCCATCTTCTTTTTTATTTCATGAGAAGCATCTATGCCGTTTTTCTTCCCTCTCAGGACAATATCCATCAATACCAAATCTGGCTTAAGTTCAACTGCCTTCTCTACAGCAGCATCTGCGCTTACAGCACGCCCCACCACTTTGTAACCAAGATCTGTAATCACCATTTCCAGATTTTCGGCTACGATAGCTTCATCTTCAACGATTAATATCCTTGCTTTCTCCATATCAAACCCCCACAGGTTCATTGTTTGGTATTTCAAATTCTATCTTAAAGGATGTTCCTTCTTTACTGATAACCTCTATGTTTCCCTGTAACTGATCTTCTATAAGAATTTTTACCAGGCGAAGACCAAGTGTTCTAGTTTTATTAATATTGAATCCTTTGGGTAATCCAATACCATCATCGCTGATAGTCAGATTAATCTTATCTTTCTCTGATACACTTAGAATAACTTCAATCTTTCCTTCTCTTTTCTTTGCAAAAGCATGTTTCAGGGTGTTTGCTAATAGTTCATTAACAACTAATCCGACAGGTATTGCAATAGATATGGGAAATGGATAATCAACTATATGGAGGATTGGGGTAATTTTTGCATCTTGGACTGGATAACTCTGGAACAATCGCCGTAATAATATATCTACAAACCCCTTCATATTTATCTCTGATAAGTTTTCGCTATTATATAATTGGGTGTGAATAAGGGCCATAGCATTTATCCTGCCCTGGGATTCAGAGAGAATACTAATTGTGTCTTTATCTTT
>DAOVDY010000122.1 GCA_030669265.1 Desulfobacteraceae bacterium
CTACTTTAGGATGTGAGCCAGACATTACCTTCCTTCTGGACTGCCCAGCAGAAGTAGGTTTGAAAAGAACAGAAAAAAGGGAAGAAACCGATAAAAAAAGAGATAGATTTGAAAGAAAATCACTCGATTTCCATATAAAGATACGATATGGATATCTTGCCTTAGCAAATAAGCATAAAGATAGGTTTAAGATTATAGATTCCACATTACATGAAGATCACGTAGCGAGAAAGATCAGGGAAATAATCTCTCCTTATCTACCTAAAGTAGTTATTTGAGTTTGTTGAGTTTTTTGGGTTTGCCTGCCCTGTTAAATGCCGCCTCTGGCGGCCCCTTACAGGGATTTAACAGGGTGAATGTTAAAACCCTATAAACTCAATGAACACGACAAACACAACAAACATTAGTATGAGCCCTAAGTTATTTAAGGAAATAATAGGTCAAGACAAGGCAATAACCTTTTTAAAAAGGATTATAGCCGGCGATACAATTGCCCCTGCTTATCTATTCACTGGTATCCAAGGAATTGGGAAAACAACCACAGCAATGGCCTTTGCCTTATTAATTAATTGTATGGATCCAGTTGATGGGGATGGATGTAAGAGATGCAGCTCCTGTAAAAAGATGATAGATGGAAACCATCCTGATCTCATTATTATAGAACCTGATAAGAACAAAAAAGGGATCGGTATTAACCAGATTAGGGAGATTAACAGACATCTTGCTTTCTCCCCAGCCCTTGAGCGGTACAGGATAATTATTGTGGATCCAGCTGAAAAAATGACTGATGAGGCAGCCAATGCATTTTTAAAGGCTCTTGAGGAGCCACCCCCTCATAACATTTTTATCTTGAATGTTAGAGATCCAGGAGAACTTCTTCTAACTATTGTTTCTCGATGTCAAAAAGTTCCTTTTAAACCTCTCCCTATCGAAGCTATAGTAAATTGGTTGATAAAAGAAGAAAATATGGATAAAGAAAAGGCAGAAATCGTAGCAAAGCTTTCAGAGGGAAGCCTCGGTAGGGCAATAAAACTATCAAAGGATGGCCTTTTTACTAATAGGGTACATTGGATAACTATGTTAAATAATGTTATTAATAAGTCCTCTGATATGTTAATTGATCTGGCTCGTGAACTGTCTGGTTTTGGAAAAAGCTCAGCCGCCAACAAAGAAATAAAGGATGATAACATAGCCTTGATGTTGGGAATATGGAAAAGTTGGTACAGAGATATTCTTTTTTTCAAATTAGAGGGTCAAATAGGCCTCATGTTAAATTCCGATCTCAGCAATCATCTTAAAAATGTATCTGCGTTGTATACGGTTGAGGCACTCATGAGGTCGCTGGCAGTTATTGCCAGGGCCGAACATGATCTCATGGACAATAGAAATGCTCTTTTGCTCCTTGAAAGATCCCTGCTGGGGTTGAAAAGAGCTGTAAAGGGTTCATATGTCTAATGATAGTCCAAAAAAAATTGTTAATATAAGATTTAGGAAAAATGGAAAAATCTATGAATTTTATACCGGTAATTTTGTCCTCGATGAAGAGGATAAGGTAATTGTTGAAACTATTGAAGGCATTGAACTGGGAACAGTATGCAGTAAACCCCGGCTCCATAATGCCTCAATGCCAGATAGACCAATAAAAAAGATATTTCGCCTGGCTACAGCAGAGGATATTGAAAAAAAGGAGAAAAATGAAAGGATTGAAGCAGAGGCCATGCAGTTCTGTAAAGAGCAGATAGATAATAAAAAAGTTCCCATGAATCTGATAGCAGTGGAACTTTCCTTTGACATGAGCAGGTTTATCTTTTTTTATATATCCAATATTAGGGTTGATTTCAGGGAATTAGTAAAAGAGCTTGTTCATGAGTTTAACACTCATGTGGAAATGAAACAGATTGGCACCAGAGACTTAGCAGGGATGCTTGGTGGAATTGGCCATTGTGGTCGCCAATTATGCTGTTCATTGTTTCTGTCAAACTTCGACCCTATTACTATAAGGATGGCTAAAGAGCAGGATCTTTCTCTAAATCCAGATAAAATTTCTGGCATATGCGGGAGATTGATGTGTTGTCTTGCCTATGAACACGATACGTATTCAGAAATGAAAAAAGACCTACGAGGAAATAATGAGCCAAAATAGCCAGGATTCATTCTATATCACTACACCTATTTACTATGTGAATGCAGAACCACATATAGGACATGCGTATACCACTATTGTAGCCGATGTAATTGCAAGATTTTATCGCCTTAGCGGTTTTGACACATTTTTCTTAACAGGCACGGATGAGCATGGCAACAAGGTGGTGGAGGCAGCAGAAAAATCAGGTGAAACTGTCAAGACATATGTGGACAGAATAAGTAAAACCTTTAAAGAAACCTGGCCTAAACTTAATATTAAGAACGACTATTTTGTGCGAACTACTGACAAAAATCATCAAGACACGGTCAGCGAGATCCTCTCTAAGGTTTATGCAAAAGGAGATATATATTTTAGTGAATATGAGGGGAAATACTGTATAGGATGTGAGCGGTTTTATACAGATACTGAATTGCTACAGGGTAAGTGCCCAATTCATTTGAGTGAACCAAAGCTTATTAGTGAGGAAAACTATTTTTTCAGGATGAGTAATTATCAAGAATGGCTTATAGATTATATTAATACACATCCTGACTTTATAAGGCCAGAGAGGTATAGAAACGAGGTGATTGCCTTTTTGAGGGAGCCGCTGGAAGATCTCTGTATATCAAGGCCAAAAAAGAGGTTATCCTGGGGGATTCCACTTCCCTTTGACGATAATTATGTGACCTATGTCTGGTTTGATGCCTTGATAAACTATATATCAGCCCTTGGCTACCCGGATGGAGACCTTTTTAAGAAATTTTGGCCTGTTGCGCAGCATATTATTGCAAAGGATATTTTAAAGCCCCATGGAATATTCTGGCCATGTATGCTCAAGGCAGCCGGTATTGAACCTTATCAGCATCTTAATGTCCATGGCTACTGGAATGTGAATATGGGGAAGATGTCAAAAAGCCTTGGAAATATAGTGAAGCCCATGGATTTAGCCTATAAATATGGCTTGGATGCATTCAGGTATTTCTTGCTCAGAGATATGGTATTCGGTCTTGATTCTGATTTCACCGAGGAATCTCTTGTGAAGAGATTTAATTCAGATCTGGCAAATGATTTGGGGAATCTGGTCTCTCGATCCATGAATATGGTAGTCAAATATTTTGATGGAAAACTCCCACCCCCTTCTACATTCAAAGAAGAGGATATTCTCTTACAGGATGCTTCTTATAAGGTGATTGAAGAGTATAAGGATATGATGAAAAAATTCACCTTTCACAAGGCATTAATTGTTGTGTGGGAATTAATTGGCAAGGCAAATAAATATATCGATACCATGAAACCTTGGGCGCTGGCTACACAAGATCAAGAGCGATTGAGCACCGTGCTCGATACTATCACCGAGGTAATCGAAATAGTCTCAGTGCTGTTATGGCCGTTTATGCCTCACACAGCAGAAAAGATACAGCATCAATTGGGATTAGGTATAGTTGGGGTGAAATTGCCTCTTAATAGTTTAAAGAAATGGGGGAAAGTAAAAAGGGTCAGGCCTATATCAAAGGCTCCTCCCCTTTTTCCGAGGGTAAACCCTGTTAGAGAACTTAAGCGTGCCCCTTTAGATATTAAAAAAATAACAGAGCAAGGCCTACAAGGGAGCAAAAGGAGCGGCTTTCCTTCTGACAGGGTAAAGCCTAAAATGGAGGAAAAGGTGAAAGAAGAACCTGGGCTTGTAAGCCTTGAAGACTTTCAAAGATTAGACATACGAGTTGGCACTATAAAAGAAGCAGAAACCATTCCCGGATCTAAAAAATTACTCAAGCTTGTTGTCGACATTGGAGAAGAGAGGACTATAGTGGCCGGGATGGCTGTTTACTACCAGACGAATGAACTAATAAATAAACAGGTGATAGTGATCGCCAATCTCGTACCTGTCACACTCATGGGAGTTGAATCCAAAGGAATGATTCTTGCTGTAGAGGATGAAAAAGGGGTCTATCTCTTAATCCCGGATAAAGAAAGTAAACCAGGCAGTAAAATAAGATAAGACTCCTACAGCTGCCCCAGATCCTTCAGTGTGTTGCACGCACTGGCATTGCCCAGGCTGCAACTCTCCTTCACACTCGATAAGGATTTTTCATATTCCCCTTGTTTGTGATACACAAGTCCCATGCCCAGGTGGGCATAAGAGTGGGCACCCTCCTTGGCTCTGAAGTCATTAGGTAAATTCAAAACCTGCTGAAATTCTGCAAGAGCCTGACTATATTGTCCTTTTAAGAAATGAATATACCCCTT
>DAOVDY010000165.1 GCA_030669265.1 Desulfobacteraceae bacterium
CCAGGGCGGGCCTTGAAACAAGGTCCCGTGCTCGGGTCCGGATAATCGGAATTTATTGCCTCTCGGCCCTGAGCCTGTCGAGAGCCTCCAGGTCGAACGACTCGAGGCCGAAGGGCAACGTGACAATTACTATTATAATCTCCGTCTGGCAAATCCCGATTATCCAGACCACTCCTGTGTCTTTATGAGGGCATAACAAAAAAAGACATCTGCATGCTCATAGTACAGAGTTTCTTTCATGTATAACCCTGAAGCGAAGCGCCGGGGTCAATTGCTGAGGTCTGATAATGACAAATGAATTGGTAATCAATGCAAGGCCACATGAAACGAGAGTTGCATTAGTGGAAAACGGAGTAGTGGTTGAACTCCATGTAAAAAGGGGGTCTGAACAGGAACTCGTGGGGAATATTTACCTTGGAAAGGTCTTACGGGTTTTACCTGGTATGCAGGCGGCCTTTATAAATATCGGCATTGATAAACCGGCTTTCTTATATGTAACTGATGTCTATAACGACCTTCGCCATTGGGAGCAGATTATGTTGCAAGAAGAAGATGAGGGTAATGACTTAGAAACAGCTATCCCTTCAAGGATGCGCTTTATAAAGGAAAGTGATATTAATATAGAAGGTCTCCTGCAAGAAGGACAGAATATCTTAGTTCAAGTTTCTAAGGAGCCGTTGGGCACAAAAGGTGCTCGAGCAACCTCTCACGTTAGCCTTCCTGGGCGTCATCTTGTGTATATGCCTACCGTTGACCATATTGGTATTTCGCGCAGGATAGAAGATGAAAAAGAAAGAATGCGATTAAAAAAGCTTATGCAAAAGTTGAGGCCACCTGGTGCAGGTTTCATTGTGAGAACGGTAAGCGAGCGGGCACCGAAAGAAAAGTTAAAAATCGAGATGGAGTTTTTAACTAAATTATGGGAAAATATTCAGAAAAAGAGAGAAACGTCTTCTGCACCCAGTCTTCTTCATAAGGAATTAACAATTACTTTAAGGGCTGTGCGGGATCTTTTTACCAAAGAGATTGATAGATTGGTGATCGATTCAAAGGAGGAGTATCAATTAATATTGGAATTCATAGAGACATTTGCCCCAAACCTTAGATATTCTATTGAACTCTATGAAGGGAGGGAACCTATATTTGATGCCTATGGCATTGACATGGAAATAAACAGGGCCTTAGATAAAAAGATATGGTTGAAATCTGGTGGATATATTGTCATTGAAGCCACAGAAGCTTTTACCGTTGTGGATGTTAATACAGGAAGTTATGTGGGGAAAAGAAACCTGGAAGAAACCATTGTCAAAACAAATATGGAGGCAGTTAAGGAGATTGCCTATCAACTGAGATTAAGAAACATTGGGGGCCTTATTGTTATTGATTTCATAGATATGGATAAGGAAGCAAACAGGGAAAGGGTCTTTATGGCACTCAAAGAGGCCTTGGAAAAAGACAGGGCCAGGACCACTGTCCTAGAGATGTCGGAGTTAGGGCTGATTGAGATGACGAGGAAAAGGACAAAAGAAGATATAAATCTCTTTTTAACCGAACCTTGTTTATATTGTGAGGGGAGAGGTCGGCTTAAATCGCCCACCACAATCTGTTATGATATCTTTAGGGATCTGGAAAGAGAGTGGGTATCCGGTGAGGAGGGCAAGGTCTATGTTTTGGTACATCCTGAGATAGAGAGAGTTTTAAAGGAGGAAGAAAGATATTCCGTTATGGAATTGGAAAAAAGGATTAATCGGCGAATTATAATAATTGCAAAAAATGATTTTCATCTCGAGCAGTATGAGATAAGTCTTCAGTAAGCAACTTTATCTTTTAAGGTCTAAAAGAGGGAATAATATTTGGTATCTGATTAGTGATCTCATCAACTAACCCTTGAAGCCATTCTGTCCCTATGGTAGCCCCAGAATTTTCCAATCCCTTAATTGCCTCAATATAATTTTTCCCCTTTTCATCTATTTTTTGTTGAATAAGATCTAAAAATTCATCCCTTTTTTCCAAATTTCCTTCTTTTTTAAAGCTATCTGTTAAAAACCCTTCTATATTTGACCATTGTTCGAAAAGTTCTTTTTTAAGATCTTGTTGTCTTTGTAAGGCATGTTTTTCCATCATTTTTTTATATAATTCAATTGATCGAGGCATTTTGTCAGCAACCTCTTTTAATCTTTTTATTCTTTCGCTAATTACCATTTCTATCTTTTCCAAGGCACCTTGATAAAGGGCTTTCTCTATCGGATTACGTAGGAAAAATAGAGAGCGAACATCGATATACCATCTCCTAAGTGCAATAATATTTGCTATGTAATTAATGTTATTGGTTGTGATCCGTTTGATCCCTGGATAAAGCCCAAAATGAAGAGGCTGTTGTTTTTTTACATTAGACCCAGCAAACAGCAGGCCATCTCCTTTTCTGAAATCTTTCCGATAGATGGTTCCAGCAGCAATGACCGTTCCGTATCCTATCCTTACTGGCCCAACTAATCCTCCTTGCCCACCCAAAAAGATTGGTCTCTGATTTAACATGACCCCCTTAGGAACATCACCAATAAGCGAAGGAGTAGCCTTATCCTGATTCGGGGTGTAATTAAAATGAATATATGAACTTCCAACCTCACTATGATTTTTTCTATCCGTGCCTCCAGCCATTAGACAGTCACAGAAATTTATTAGGCCCCCGAGGATAACAAAAGGAAACAAGATGGTTTGTTTAAGGCTCACAGTGTGGGCGACACTGGCCTCTTCTTCTAATAGACATCCGCCCCTAATATGGGCACCCGATCCTAACGTAGTCTTTCCTAAAAATGTTGACTGTGAAAAAAATCCTCCATTTAATTTTACATCAGGACCTAACTGGCAGTTTTCGATCGTCACAGGGCCCTCGTAGCCAATTTCGCATCCAGACATTATTACTGTATGAGAGCCATAAATCTTACACCCAGAGTGAATTACAACCCTGTTATCTGATATTTGATCACAAGATACCTCTTCTCCAATAGTAATAGATTCCGGGCGGTCAATCCTGACGCCTTTTCTTATAAGCTGTTTGACCTTAGTGTGGTTCGATGTGTGGTAATTGCTCATAATTTTGCTTGCCCTGTTAAATAGTTCCTTTTGGGAAATTTAACAGGGTGAAATTTAATATTGTTGGTTTTTTTAGGACATGGGTGTCTTTTTTTGCTTATGCCCTTAAATATAGCTTAAGCTTAGTTGTCGTTTCAAAATGGTTTATATAGACGGATCATATAATTCTAAGGCCAAGTTGCCCTTCGGCCTCGAGCTCAGGGCCGAGAGGCTATAAATCATTTTGAAACGACATGGCAAGGCGCCCTGTTCGAAGGGCATAACAAAAAAAGATACCCATGTCCTTCCTTAAGCCATTGAGCAGATAATCATAATCAATGACCACTCATAGTTCAAGAATCATTGCGATCTCGTCACAGTCAGGAAACCTCGGGCATTTTAGACAATCAGCCCAGATCTTATGTGGCAGTAATGATTTTTCTACCTCTTTGAAACCAAAGCGGGTAAAAAAATCGGTTATCAGGGTCAAAACAAACACCTTTCTGAGACCAAGTTCAACTGCCTCTGAAAGACATGCCTCAAC
>DAOVDY010000113.1 GCA_030669265.1 Desulfobacteraceae bacterium
ACTTAAGAATCCTGCCTTGCGGGAGTCTATATCTTTTAATGGTTGGAATAGATCATAGATGGCTTCTTTATTCCATCCTTCCCCCTCTTTAGCCTTCCTTTCTGATATCTCCAGGTTCTCTCCCACATTCAAATCTGCAAAAACTCTCCGATCATCAGGCACGTAGCCAATCCCCTGCCGCGCAAGAAGATGGGGCTTTTCACCGGTAACAATCTTCCCCTTAAACTTTATGGTACCCTTGCGAGGAGGGGTCAATCCCATGATACTTCTCATGGTGGTGCTTTTTCCTGCCCCGTTTCTACCCAAAAGGCAGACAATTTCACCCTCAGACACATCCAAGGAAACCCCAAATAAAATATGACTCAAGCCATAATAGGTATGAATATCTTCAACTTCAAGTATCAAGCCGAACCTCCCAGGTAGGCCTCTTGAACCTCCCTGTTATCCCTCACCTGATCCGGTGGTGCCTGGATAATGGATTTTCCTTGTTGCATCACCATGATCTTGTGCGCAATAGAAAATACCAACTCCATATCATGTTCACAAAATAAAATGGTCAAACCCAGATCAGTGGTCAGACGGTTGATCATGTCTATTGTGACTGACGTCTCTTCAGGAGACAGCCCGGCAGTAGGCTCATCCAAGATTAATAGCTCAGGTCGATTGCCCAAAGCAATAGCCATCTCCAAAACCTTCTGATCACCATGGGACAACGAACCGCTAATTTTACTTGCCTTATCACTAAGGCCTACATTATCTAAGATTTCCTTAGTCTCCCGGATAACCTGTCCTTTAGCCGGTGAAAAAAGGTTAAAGGTCTTCTTCTGATGAGAAAGCATAGCAACCTGTACATTCTCAAAGACAGTTAATCTGTTAAATATGTTAACGATTTGAAAAGATCGGCTGATTCCTTTTTTGCAAATCTCATATGGAGGTACACCGGCGATATCTTCATCTTTAAAGATAATTCTCCCTGTATCTGGCTTTAGTTGACCAGTTATCAGGTTAAACAGGGTGGTTTTCCCAGCACCATTAGGCCCTATAACAGCAATAATTTCCCCCTTCTCAACTAAAAGGTCGGCCTCATTTACAGCCAAAAAACCATCAAAAGATTTTTTAACAGCCTCTACGCGCAACATTTATTTCTCCTCCAGCATATCGGTAGTGCCACGCTCTTTGAACTTCTCTATGAAATAGCCGAAAACACCTTCTGGCAGAAAGAAAATAAGCAATATCAGAATAACCCCTAAGATCAAGGTCCAGTATTCAGTATAAATGCCAACAAAGGTTCTGAGCGCCACTGTTATTGCAGCCCCTAACATGGGACCCAGAAAGGTAAACCATCCCCCTAAAAGACACATGATGAATATCTCAAGGGAGAGAACCCAGAACAATAAGTCAGGAAAAACAGACCTTTCCAGCACAACAAACAGAACGCCTGCAACGCCTGCAAAAAAAGTTGCTATTACTATAGCGGCAAGCTGGTGTCGCCTTACATTGACGCCTACAGCCTCACATCTCTGGGGATTATCTCTTATTGCTTGAAGAGTAGTACCAAAGGGAGATTTAAAAATCAAATACATGCCTACTAAACAAATCGCAAGCACAATAAGGATGAAGTAATATGAGCAATTTAAGGAGGAAAGGATTGATGGCATTGGAATGCCATGGATTCCATCATCACCACTGGTAAGACTATACCAGCGGAAAGCGATCGCCCAAATCAGAGAACCTAATGAGATCTGGAGCATGCCAAAGTATAACCGGTTTAATCTCACGCAAAACCAGCCAACGAGCAGGCCAACAAGAGCTGCCACTATAGGTCCAGCAGCAAAGCCAACCCACATAGGCAGTGTTGTTTTGGTCAGGATCAGTGCAAATGTATAGGCACCTACCCCATAAAAAGCACCATGATGAAATTGAAACATCCCGCCATGGCCCAATACCATGTTAAGACTCATAGCCAACAGACTCGTAACAAACATTACCGCAATTATATAGGTGTAAAATCGAGGAATTATTGGTGGCAGAATCAACAGAACAATAAAGAAAACAACAATCGGCACAAATGATTTCAAATTGAAGATGTTTCTGAACAATGTTTGCTCCTTCTGGATCTTCAGACTATAATCATATAGCTATCTGCTATATTTACCAGACAGATTTAAGCATACCCGTGGGCCTCCAGATCAAAATAACCACCACTGCTACATATGGAAAAACTATAGCAAACTGGGGCCAGAACAATACCCCAAAGGATTGCGTCAGCCCAAAGATAAGAGAGCCAACAAGGGTACCCCACATGTTACCCAATCCACCTATAGTGACTATGAGAAAGGCCTCAATAATAATGTCATGATCCATCCCTATAGTAACGCTAACCGTAGGTGCAACGAGTGCTCCACCAAGACCGGCAAGGTAACAGCCTATCACGAATGCACCTGCAAATACCCAGCTTACATTTATGCCTACTGCACCTACCATCTCCCTATCAACTGCTGCTGCCCGGGAAATTTTTCCTATCTTGGTCTTATTCGTAAAAAGCCACAGACCGATGGCTACTATAGGGCCAATTATGAGTAGAAACAGGTTATAGCGTGGGAATGGTGAGCCAAATATGGAAATTGATCCCCTAAGGAAAGGGGGTGCCATGATTGACCTATATTCGGCACCCCAGATTAGCTTTACCAAATCTCCAAGGATAAGCATTAAGGCAAAGGTAAACAATAGCAGCATAAGGTGCTCTCTCTCGTAAAGATGGCAAAACAGCGCCCTTTCCGCTATCAAGCTTACCAGGGCTACCACCAATGGTGCCAGAAATAAAGCCAGCCAAAAACCGGTGGAGCTTTGGCCAAATAAGGTGAAAATGCTATAGGCCGAGAATGCCCCTATCATATATAGGGATCCGTGTGCAATATTGGGAACCCTGAGTACACCAAGGACAAAGCTCATCCCAGAACATACAACGAACAGGATCATTGCCCTGCTAAGCCCGACCAGGAATTGAGAACCTAATGCAGCAAATGTAAATGCTTGCCCTATATCCATTAGTATGATTTTCCTTTAAAAAGGGGCCAGATAACTGACCCCTTTTAAACCTAACACACTATTTCCCGCGCGCCTTCTTAATCTCATCGCACGTGGGCATTACCTCATCGCCAGTCAGAGTAATAATATCAGTTGAGATAACAAATCCATATTCAGGCGACTTTTTAGTCACACCCAGATACATAGGCAGAACAACTTGATGATCACAGGCTCGCATTTCTATCTCGCCCGCAGGGCTTGTTATCTTCAACCCCTCTAACGCATCAATGAATTTTTCCTTATCCACGGCGCCCGCTAATTTGAATGCCTCGGCAATGAAATTTGCGGTGTTATAACCATGAAAAGCTGGAAAACCTGGAGGACTCCCATAAGCATCTTTAAAGGCTTTAACAAATGCCCTATTGGCTGCGGTATCAGGATAATAAAAATGGTAGTCCATGGTGCCCATCACACCCTCAGGGGCTTCTAATCCCAGCGGCTTAAGAACAGCGTGATCTGTGGCGGTATGAATCCAGATGGGAACCTTCTCAGCCATGCCGGTTGCCTTGACCGCCTTCATTATATTGGTCATGCTGCGGCCGCCCGTGCAGAATATAACAGCATCAGGTTTCGCTGTCAGAATTGCGGTAATATAGGGTACGAGGTCAGGTTCGCCCGGCTTCCACCAGGATTTCCCAATCATCTTTACATCAGGCTTTAGTCTCTTCAGATTTCGCCAGGCGGCGTTTGCTATGGCATGGCCATATTCATAATCGTCCCCGCCAATCCAGTATTTTATATATGGCTTCTTGTGCAGAGCAACACCCCCGGCTTTGCCTGCCATGGCTGTATTTTCACCTGTAGAGAATACGTAACGATGACCTTTCTCACCGGTGATTCTCTCACTTTTGGAGATCCAAACCATAAAGGGGATCTTCTCCTTTTTAGCAACAGCAGCAGATACGGCCATTGCTGCCCCACTGTTAATAGTGCCAACAAGCACGTCAACATTCTCTCTCATTACCAATTCTTTGGCCATATTAAGGGCAATATCCACCTTGAACTTGGTATCTCTGGTGTAAAATTCAATCTTCGTACCCAAAACACCTTCCTTGTTAATCTCATCCAGGGCAAGTTTAAATCCGTTAAGTGCATCCTTTCCATAAACCGCTGCAGGCCCACTATAACAATCTATTATTCCCACCTTGATGGCGCGTACAATTTTAGGTGGCCTTGTGACATAGTAAATAACCACAGCCGCAATGACCACAAGTACTACTATTATGATACTCCAAATAGACTTCTTTTTCATTTCATCTCACCTCCATAGATTATTACATGTTAAATATCCCTAAGACTTCCTATATTTATTATTTCCGAATCTATTACCCCCCCTCTTTTAATGTTAAAGATTAGAAACTTACCTTGTCATCCCTAATTGAATACATTTAAAAATCCTGCCATTTAATACCTCTA
>DAOVDY010000130.1 GCA_030669265.1 Desulfobacteraceae bacterium
GAGGGCCGGCAAGCTAAAACCAGATATGGGCAATGACCAGAAATCTGTCATCGGACATTTCCGGCTCTTCCTCCTATGTCTCACAATATTTAACTCAAATTGGCTCTATTAGTCTCAGATTATTTGACCGCATTTTATGAAATAACCCTGTGTGATAATGTCAAATTAAAATTTACCCACCCTCAAATTTTAATTTATAAAACAATAAATAAATAGTAGTCTCAAAAAGAATTCAATTTTACTCACATATTCTGGGTTTCTATTGTTCCCCATGATATCCAGAGAGTTTTCTCAGGGGTGGGGCAATTTTCGATTGTCACAAGCCCTTCAAGTGGGTAAATTTTAGATTGTCGTAATCATCCGTCCGAGAATTGCCACAACATGCAACTCACACATTTAGTGCTTTATCTTCTCTGTGTTTTGATATATAGATTTCTCATTTTGGCGTTAATATTGATTGATGCGGAGGCGCTATGGAAGTAACACCTGTTGAAGAAATCATTCAGAGACATACCGATTCCATTACATCAGGGAATATCAAACCACCCCGGGGAAGTTGTCCAAAATGTTTTGAGACACCCAATACTTATAAGCTCCATGAGTGTCGTAAACGTAGATTTCGTTTCATTGTTGGTTGTTTTGTGCGGATTGCTCTATCACTACTGGTAAGGTGGAAATGTCCAATTTGTGGTCGAACCTTTACTGAGTATCCTGCCTTTGCCTTACCCTATAAACGATATGTTCTGATGAATATTGAGCTGTTATGTGAAGATTACCTGGAAAATGAGAAGAGCTACCAAGAGACGGTATCTTGTGAAGATGGGGCGATTGGATATGAGGAAAAGGTCGGCAAAATTGATGAGCGACAACTATCCCCTTCAACTCCCTGGAGATGGCTCGGTTTACTGGGTTCAATGAACAATACGTTAACCGGAGCGCTTAATCTGATAAGACAAAAAGCACCTGACAGTTACATATTCCGGCAATTGCTTCCCCTTTCCCGATGTAAGTATCGGACACAGAAGAGAAAAATAATTCTTCAAAATGCAGGCAAACTATTGCAGGCAAACCAAATATTTCAGCATTTATTCGGTGATAAGATTTTCCCACGTTACGAAATAGCCCGTACCCGGATTTGAGGTAAGATTCCTCCAACGTAACCGATGGAGGATGAAAATGAAATCCAAAGACGAGAGATGGGCAATTTTTTGGTGTTCTTTATTACATCCGGTTCTTTTTAATGAGATAGGACCGGATCAAAGGCACGAGTTTATCCAAGAACTGAGCAAAAAGAAGTGTGTTTTCCCCAACGGTGTGTGCAAAAAACCTTCCCTTAGCACACTGAAGAGGAAACTAAAAAAATACACAGAAGAAGGTTTTGAGTCCCTGGCCAGGAAAAGAAGAAGCGATAGGGGCAAGCCCAGAGCTTTTTCCCGGCAGATCATTGATAAAGCTGTTGAGATCAAACGCGATCAGCCCCGGCGATCAGATGTGGCCATTAACCTTTTTCTTGATGAATATTACAAGACAAAGATTCCCCGCTCGACACTCTACCGCCACTTGAAACAAAACGGCGCCACACGGCTCAAACTTGGTGTTGTGCAAAAGAAAGTACGATGTCGGTGGACACGCGATACACCGAATGACTTGTGGGTTGGAGATTTTTCTCCCGGGCCGTATGTACTGGTTGATGGGCAGACTCAACCCACTTATCTTTCTTTATTTATCGACTGCCATAGTCGTTATGTAGTGGAAGGGCGTTATTATTTAAGGCAGTCCCTTGACATTCTGATTGATTCTCTCCTGCGAGCCTGGAGCATCCATGGAGTTTCAAATGATTTATACTTGGACAATGCCAAAGTCTATCATGCCAATGCACTCAAAGCCGTCTGCTATGCGCTGCACATAAATCTCATTCATAGAAAGGTCGGTGATCCTTCGCCGGGAGGCCTTGTAGAGCGGTTATTCGGCACCAACCAGGAACAATTTGAGGCCGAGGTCCGCGCTGGGGATATTCTTACTTTGGACAAGCTAAACAAGGGCTTCTCGGCCTGGCTCCACACAGTCTATCATGAAAATATCCATTCAGAGACGAAAGAGCCGCCCAAAAAGCGATTTTTGGCGGGTAGTAAAATCATCCGGCGAATTGATATGGATGTGGCTATCAAGTTCTTTATGAAAAGCGAAAAAAGAGTTGTTCATAGGGATTTTTCCGACGTTGCCGTTCAGGGGCGGTTCTATAAAGTTAATCCCAAATTACGCGGGGATAAAGTATTGGTTCGTTATGATCCCTTTTCCATCATGGACAAGGTTTTCATCTATTCAGAAAGGGAGGAATACCTTGGCCTTGCTCCTTTATATCATAGGGAAAAAGAAGATCAGGAAAGGGAAGAAAAAACCGCTTCGGCTAAACCAAAACATAATTTTATTGATCTTATCATAACCAAGCATGAAAAACAGATGCGAGAGCAGGCAAAAGGCCTTGACTATACGAAATTGCTCAATCATCAACGATGGCCTTTTGCCTCCTTTGTCCAAAAACTTGCTCAATTAATGGGGAAAAAAGAAGGGATATCCGCTTTCAAGGCGCAGGAGGTAGAAACCTTGAAAAAAATATACGACCAAAACCCCAAACTTAATGAACCTAAACTGATAAAGGCTTTTGAGCAAGCTGAAGTAAAAAATATCGCTCATGTGGCCTTTCAATTACAAAATTTAAAAAAGGAGTAAGCTCATGTTTACAACGCATTTTAAAATGACCGATCACCCCTTTGCTGAAAAAATCTCACTTGAGGGAATTTTGCGGGATGAACGTATCACACAAGGACTAGCTCGACTCAGCTTTCTGGCCCAATATTGCACTGTGGCGCTGATTAGTGGTGAGGTGGGAGTAGGCAAATCTACTTTGCTCAGGCTCTTTATTGACTCACTTGGGAAAAACCATTTCAATGCGGTCTACGTCCACCTCACAAATCTTCGGGCCCTTTCGCTTCTTAAAATCCTGGTAAACGCTTTGGGTGAGGTGCCGGCCCATGGAAAGGAAAAAGTAGTGCTTCAAATCCTGAACAAAACCAAAAGCACTGATCTGACTACCATCTTGTTGATCGATGAGGCACATCTGCTGGATCCGGATGTGCTGATTGACCTACGTCTTCTAATCAGCTCAGCCACCGAAAATAGCAGCTCATTAAAAATTGTGCTCTGCGGCCATTCCAAGATCAAAAAAGAAATAAGACGCTCATGCCATGAAGCACTTCTTCAGCGTATTACTGTCCACTATCATATTGCGCCTATGAGCCTGAGCCAAACCAATCAATACATCGATTTTCAGATGCGCCGCGTTATGTGCAGCGAAAAAATTTTTGAGCCGGAAGTGAAAAACGAAATCCATGAATATACACGAGGTATCCCAAGATTAGTCAATAACTTGGCTACTGCATGTTTAATGAATGCTGCAGCTGAAAATCAGCAAAAAATAAACGCCGCTGTTCTCACACAAACCTTTAATGAATTTCAGCTCTTTTAAAAAGAAGCTTATGCCCATTTGTCCCAATAACCATAAATAACTAAAGGAGATAAAAGATGAAAGTATATGTTGGTATAAGACAAACTAATTCGCATATCTATATGGCTGCACTCAATAGCCAGGGCAAAACCGTCCTCAAATCCTTCTTACCCTCAAGCTGTCCTCCTCAGGCTATCATTGACGTACTTGAAGCTTTTCAGCAAGCCTTTTGTGCACCTTTGAGGATCACTACCTGCCTGGAAAAGGATCTGCAGCACTCTCTATTGACCTATCTGCAGAAAAAATTTAATTTTGTCAGACCGCTTGACTCATCTGTCTACTATCGTACGGACTTCTTCCCTGAAGAAGAACCTTACGCACCCGCTGATCCCTACAGCGATGCTATCTGGCTATTCTCGATAGCTTAGATCAATAATCGCCAAACAAGGGAGGATAAGATATTATCCTCCCTGCTGCTTTTCCCCATTATCTTTTTATTCTAATTGCGGAGGGGGATAGTTACCGACAAATTGAAACATGCGCCCATCCACCGATTTTCCCTCCTCATGTAATTATTCTTGACCAATTTTCTTTTGAGGAGCGTATCTAAAAAAACCTTACACACTTTAACAAAAAAAATATCCCATATCTGGCTTTTTAACCTATTAGCAGCTGTACTAATCAGAACCAATACAGTGCTTCTAACCCAAGGTTCAATTTTTTTCTTTGAACCAGTACAAAAGATTGCGATATAACAAATTTAATTGATTACAAAATCATCGATTATTATAACA
>DAOVDY010000190.1 GCA_030669265.1 Desulfobacteraceae bacterium
TTACATCAAGCCCATTTATTTCCACCTTAACACCGGAGCTCCAAAGAATAGTCTTTGACCATAGGGCAGCACAGTAGAAATGTGTAATCCTACCAGTGGCGGAAAAGAGGGATAAGAAGATCCCAAACAGTGCCCAGATAAAGGTGTTTATTATCCCAATGAATGTCCAGATAAAAATAGATCTGATCATAGTAGTTTATAGAGCTAATAGAAATCAGTAATCTTTTAGTGGCAGATCATTTAATTTATATCATTCCAATATTCTCCCGCATAGCGGGATGAGCGAAGCAAACTAACTTGTTAAAAATAACTATGTAATCCAGGGAGATAATTAACACCAAAATAGGTGAAAAGCACAGAGGCAAATCCAATTATGCTCATTATGGCCATCCTTTTCCCTCTCCAGCCCCGGACGAATCTGGAGTGAAGCATTGCAGCATAGATAAGCCATGTTATCAAAGACCATGTCTCCTTTGGATCCCAGCTCCAGTATGATCCCCAGGCAGAGTAAGCCCACACTGAACCAGTAATAATTCCCAAAGTTAAAAAGATAAAGCCAATAACAACACTATGATAGGTAAGCTCATCTACTATTTCTCTACCCGGTAAAAATCTAAAAAAAAGACGTGGCCTTTCCCCTTTCTCTAATCCTTTTAAGAGGTACATAAATCCAAGGCCACATGCTATGGTAAGTGCAGCATATCCAAAAAAGCAGGTGATAACATGGCTTATCAACCAGTTACTTTGAAGGGCGGGAATCAATGGCTGTATCCTGGCGTTGACATTTGGAGAGAAGGAGGCAAAGGCCATTGAAAAGAAGGCAAAAGGAACCACAAAGGCGCCGAGATTCCTGCTCTTGATTCGCCATTCTATAATCAGATAGAGTAGTACTATAGTCCAGGAAAAAAAGATGAGAGATTCATAGAGATTGGAAAGTGGTGCATGTCCAATTCCCATCTTGTAGGACTCAAACCACCTCAGGATTAACCCAAAGGTATGGGCGATAAGCCCGATAAAGGCAATAATTGAGGCAAGCGATCCCCAGAATTCTTTTCCTGTGACCATTTTAAAGATGTAAAATATGGCTGAACCAAAATAAATAAAGGTTACCCAACTAAGTATTGTAGTATTGATAATCATGCTATCATCCCATCGAGGAAAAATGCCTTAGGAGATGTTCTGTCTCCCGCTTTAGACCAACAGGATCTTTATTACTTGTGGCTCCTACAGATATTCTACTCTTCCCTTCTTGATCATCCACCCTTACCCACAGCCTTTTATGGGAGGAGAAAAAGGTGATAAATAAACCGAGTATAACAAAAAATGATCCAATTGCCACAATTGAGACGCCCGGATCGTGGCTCAGTTGGAGGCCAGTATAATATTTACTTTCTATTCTGTTGAGCTTGAAATAGTAAGGCTTAAAAAGTCCAGGGTTAAATTTTGGCACCTTTTTAAATAGTCCAGGGATGCTGTCTCTAATTTTTTCTATGTTTTTGAACACCCAGAAGCGCATATTACTTTCAGGAGTTTGGATACTTATAAGGACAGCTGGACCCATAGACATAAGATTTTCTTCTATCCTTAAAATTTTCACCTTTGCATCTTTCTCTTTAAGAAAAAATGAATCCTTTTGTTTAACCTTTATAGTAGTTCCTTCATCATTTCCTTTCTTTACAGTAATGTTTGCCTGTCCACCAGGAATAGATCCATAGTTTGCCTGATAAAATCTGATACCATTAAATGTTATTGGATGATTGACCAGTAAGGGCCCCTGGAGAATAACATTGTTATTTTTAAGGAAGCTTAGATTCGACCGATACTCTTTAGGCATTCCGTTATCGTAGTAGGCAATAGAGAATTTATCACACCTGACAGTAAAATCTAATTTCTTAATCCCCTTTTGCCTTCCTAAATGGACAGTACTGGTAGATTCCCCTTCAGCTATATTTACAAAGGCATTAAATCCTAACAAAGACCCTATTATTGCACCTGTAATGACTATCAAGATGCTTAAATGAATAATATATACACCAAAATTGGAATATGCCCCTTTTTCCCCATAAAAAAAGGTAGTGCTGGCTGTATCTTTTCTCCTGATCCTTTTGTATTTTCTTGTAAGAAGATTTTCCACACTGTCAATAACTTCATTACGGTTTTTTTCTATTAGAAGGACTCTATCAGGAGGGAGATTTTCAAAGGGTTTACTCCTATCAGGGGAAGGAATGTTGCTAAAAAGCTTCCAGGAGGCAGGGAGTCTATTCAAGGAACAAACTATAAGGTTTAAAGACAGGAGCCCCATCAGGATGATGAACCAGACGGAGTGGTACATATCAAATAATTGAAGAGAATTAAAGACTTTAACCAACCCAGGACCCAGATGCCTAAAAGATTCCCCTCCCTCATATTGCTGGGGAATAATTGTCCCTAATATAGATGCAACAGCAATGATAATTAAAAGAGTGATCGTTAGTTTTAGGGAAGAGAGGAAGGATAGGATTATTTTTTTCATTTTCAATGTCACCTTAAGCAAACCCTATTTCCTTATCGGTTAGATAGCAGGCTGGATCCTCTCCCCATATATCACCACTTACTGACTCGGCCCTGGCTCGGAAGTTACCACCGCATATATCAAGCCACCTGCAACTGGCGCATCTTCCCTTTACATATCGGCGTTTATCTTTCAGTTGGGCCATTAAAGGATTTGTTAGATCAGACCATATTTGACCGAAGGGCTGCAAAAGAACACTACCAAAGGAATGCTGACGCCAGAATTGATCTGCATAAACGGAACCATCCCAGCTTACGCAACCTATTCCTTCACCTGAGCTATTTCCCCCGTTCATCCTGAGAAGTTCTAAGACTTCTCCTGCACGGGGATTATTTTCCTTTAGCATCCTCAAATAGAGATAAGGGCCATCAGCATGATTGTCTACAGTCAAGACCTCCTTTTTTAATCCCCTATTGTGCATATCTATTGTCCTGTCGATGATAAGGTTTACTATTTGCCTGGTTTCATCGTGGGAAAGATCTTGATCAATTAAATCTGATCCCCTGCCAGAGTAAACAAGATGATAAAAACAGATTCTCTCGGTGTTCATCTTTTCTGCGAGATCAAAGATGCCTGGCACCTGATCTATGTTCAACTTGTTTATAGTGAATCTTAATCCTACCTTAAGTCCTATCTTCTGGCAGTTTTTTATCCCATCAAGTGCCTTCTTGAAGGCACCATTCATTCCCCTAAAGTGATCATTCACCTTTTCCAGTCCATCAAGACTTATGCCAACATAGGACACGCCAGCCTCTTTTAAGAGCACGGCCTTTTCTTTATCAATAAGGGTGCCGTTAGTAGAGATAACTGCCCTTATGCCCTTA
>DAOVDY010000097.1 GCA_030669265.1 Desulfobacteraceae bacterium
TTCAAAAATATCTGCAAACTTTAAATTGAGGCGATCCCTTTCGCTCAATGCCTCCTCTCCTACAACTGCAACGAGACTCCTCACGTCCCTTCCTTCAGCATAGCCAGAATAACATTGGTCAGACACCCCTAAATGATCCGCCCGTGTCCTGCCTTCCCCGATTCCTTCATTCATGAGCCTCGAGAGGCTGGGTAGAACATCTACGGGAGGATAGATTCCCTTTCTGTGTAATTCACGAGAGAGAACAAATTGTCCCTCAGTGATATATCCTGTCAGATCTGGCACTGGATGTGTTATATCATCATCTGGCATGGAGAGAATAGGCATCTGAGTGATGGAGCCTTTTCTTCCTAGGATTCTTCCGGCCCTCTCATAATTGGATGCTAAATCGGTATACATATAACCCGGATACCCTCTTCTTCCGGGAACCTCTTCTCGTGCTGATGAAATTTCCCTCAGGGCTTCACAGTAATTGGTCATATCAGTGAGAATAACCAATACATGGGTGTCGTAATTAAAGGCGAGAAACTCCGCAGCTGTAAGGGCCATTCTTGGAGTAATAAGCCTTTCAATGGCCGGGTCATCTGCCAGATTGATAAAAGAGACTATCCTCTCCAATGCCCCAGTGGATTCAAAGCTGTTCATGAAAAAATTTGCCTCTTCATGGGTTATCCCCATAGCAGCAAAGATCACAGAGAATGGTTCCTCTGAACCCAAAACTGTAGCCTGTCTTGCTATCTGCGCAGCAAGGTCGTTGTGAGGTAATCCAGCGCCGGAAAAGATTGGAAGCTTTTGTCCCCTCACCAAGGTATTCATTCCATCAATGGTGGAGATACCGGTTTGGATAAATTCATTCGGATAGTCCCTTGCTGTTGGGTTAATAGCCGCACCTGTAATTGGTAATCGAGCCTCTGGAATGATCTCCGGCCCGCCATCAATCGGTCTGCCTAAACCGTCAAAGGACCTTCCAAGGATCTCCTTGGACAGAGCTATCCTCATGATGTCCCCAGAAAATCTGACTTTTGTCTGGTCTGTATCAAGCCCTCTTGTACCTTCAAATACCTGTACTATGGCCAAATTCTCCTGTGACTCCAAGACTTGACCCATTCTACTGTCCCCCTCGGGTGTCCTGATATACACAACCTCTCCATATGCCACCTCTTCAACACCTTCGACAACCATAAGAGGCCCTGCAACCTGGGTAACAGACCTGTACTCCCTCGATTTTATATCCTTAGTTTTCTCTTTCATTGTTGATTCCTTAAAGATTCAAATTCTATTTCAATGGATTTAATTAACTCCTCATATCTCTGTGGAAAATCCGGGTTTGGCGTGTACTTCATTCGAGCTATCTCATCCTTAACCTTTACGGCAGCTATCCTGCTCGCCATAATACCTGCCTCAATTGCCTTGTTCACCTCTTGATAGAATTTCATAATGATCTTAAGCATGAGAAACTGCTTCTCTTTAGAGCAATAGGAATCTATTTCATGGTATGCATGTTGTTGAAGATAATCTTCTCTGATCATCCTTGCCACCTCTAAGAAGGCTCTATCTGATTCTGGTAATGCATCCTGACCAACCAACTGCACAATCTCCTGCAGCTCGGCCTCTTTCTCAAGAAGAGCCATCATCCTTCCTCTAAGGATTTGGAATTCCTTGTCTATGTTTTTATCATACCATTCCTTTACAAAGTCCAGATAGAGCGAATAACTCGTCAACCAGTTGATGGCAGGAAAATGTCTCCGGTCTGCCAGGTTTGTGTCTAATGCCCAGAAGGCACTTACTACCCTCAAGGTATTTTGCGAAACCGGTTCAGAGAAATCACCTCCTGGTGGAGAAACAGCACCAATAATTGAAACTGATCCGAGCCTCTTTTCTTTCCCTAAGGTTATTACCCTGCCTGCCCTTTCATAGAAATCAGCAAGCCTGGTACCTAAATAGGCTGGAAAACCTTCCTCGCCCGGCATTTCCTCAAGTCTTCCTGAAATCTCTCTCAGTGCCTCAGCCCACCGTGAGGATGAGTCAGCCATCAAGGCCACATCATATCCCATATCCCTATAATACTCAGCAATTGTGACCCCTGTATAGATAGATGCCTCTCTGGCTGCCACTGGCATATTCGAGGTATTGGCAATCAAGGTGGATCTTTCCATTAGTTTCTCCCCGGTGTTTGGATCATCCAATTCTGGGAAAGTCAGCAATACCTCTGTCATTTCATTTCCTCTTTCTCCACAGCCAACATAGACTACAACCTGGGAATCAGCCCATTTTGCCAGCTGATGTTGACTAACCGTTTTACCAGTACCAAAGCCCCCGGGAATTGCAGCCGTGCCCCCTTTGGCGATAGGGAAAAAGGTATCGTAAATCCTCTGGCCTGTTAACAGGGGTTCCTCGGGATCAAGTTTTTCTTTTAATGGCCTTCCTATCCTTACCGGCCATTTTTGTTTCATCATTAATTCATGCTTTTTTCCATTCTCATCAAGAATAGCAATAATGTCATTAACCGTGAAACTCCCGCTTTTAATCTCTACCACCTTACCCTTTATTCCTGGTGGGACCATTACCTTGTGTAGTATAACCTTTGATTCCTGAACCTCCCCAATGTAGTCCCCCTCAACAAGATCGTCACCCTTTTTAACTATTGGGTTGAAGTCCCATTTCTTTTCAGGATCCAGACTGGGAACGTTAACCCCTCTCGTTATATAATCCCCTACCTGATTTTTAATTCCAACCAAAGGCCGTTGTATCCCATCATAGAAATTGGTGATAATTCCCGGTCCAAGCTCCACTGAGACGGGGGCGCCGGTTCTCACGACATCTTCCCCTGGTTTAAGTCCGGTAGTATCCTCATAAACCTGTACATATGCCAAATCCCCTACGAGCTTTATTGTCTCTCCCATTAGACCTTCCTTGCCCACCCTGACAACCTCATACATCTCACAACCTCTTATATCTTTGGCGATTACGAGTGGGCCGGCAATGCTCTTGATCTTTCCTGTTTGTTGATCTGCCATAATTCCCTCACTATGCTATTTCAAAGCCAACAGTTCTTTTAATAAGCCCCCGCATAGGGTCAACCTTGCTGATTAATGGGCCACCACTATCCGGGATCTCCAAAATTATAGGCATTATGCCTTTCCTGAATCTATCCATCTCTTTTAATATATCCCTTATTTCTTCGGCTATCTTTTCGGTAATCAATATCAAGCCGATATTATCACTAAATAGCCCCTTCAGTGTTTCTCTAATCTCCTGGGAGATCTCCTTAATCAGAAAGGTTTTTCTTATCCCTGCCAGCCTAAAACCATAAACTGTGTGTTTATCTCCAATCAGGGCGATTTCCATTATTTCCTCGCGATTGTTTCTCTGATTTCATCCCTATCCAGATCAACCTCAGTGCTCCTAACAACAGTCAAAAGATTCTTTACCTCTGTCTCCTTTGAAACAAGAAACCCGATAAGAGGTCCTGAGCCAAAGGGCTTTTTCTTCCTAATATCTTCTGCCTTTTTAAGCACCAGATTATCGAGCGCCTGCTCAAAAGCTAAAATAGAGCCAGTTTTCTCATACTCCTGCTGAGCACTTAATAGGGATTCAAAATATATAGTATCTTCCAGAAGAGGAATAAAGCCTGACAAGTCCTCTTCGTCAAAAGCGGGCAGCATTTCATTTAGCAATGCACAATCAGGGATTAAAAAAGGATTAATGTCTTCTAAGGAGAGCCCGTCACTTTTTGCCCTTAAAATAATTTTAAGGTTGTGCGTTTCAACACATACCCCTATAAATTCTCTGAATTCTTTAATGCCTTTTAAGCTCAGGACTTTCTCCCATAAATCCGCCCAGAAAATTCTATCTAATGAGGCCTCTAAAAAAAAGAGGTTTTTAGTCTCATTATATTTACCCAGTCCATCTGTTAGCGATTGATAAGGGGTTTTTGCCAAGAGAGCAACAAAATCATCCATGCTCTCTACATCAATGAGGGTCTTAAAAAAAGCAACGTCCAGTTCGCCTCCCTCAATAAAGGAATCCACTATTTCATCTTTCTTTAAATCTCCATGTATTCCCCTCATCACGGTTCGCAAATTTATAATATCCCATTTTTTAAGTAGATATTCTTTTATTGGCCATGACCCTTTGGGAATAATCTTGGATATCTCCCTCCCTAAGGAGGAAAATTCTTCTAAAACAGCCTTCTCTAATTCTTTTGAATCATTAATTGCCGCCTCATTGAGGTAAGGAAAATAGTCTGTTCCCTCTAAAAGAGAGGCTATCTCTCCAGGCGATGTACATCCCCATAGATCCTCCCATCTCGATACAGAAATAAACTTCCCCTCTTTTGCCATTATCTTTGCATTAACATAGAGGTATGAAAGAACATCTCCAATCATATCCTGTCCCCAAATAGGATCTTGGCTACGTCTACCCTTAGGTTCTCTTTAAGCCGGTTTAATTTGGTCTCAAGGGTATTGTCAACCTCCACATGCTTTTCCAAATCCCTAACAACTACACCTCCAAGGAACTGCATGGTCTTATCTGTTAAGGTCAGAGACACATCTCTTCCTGTTCTGTCTTTGACAAATGTAGTTAATTCTCCCAACATCTTCTTGTTGAAGCTTTTGCTGTCCCTCTGGTTAAAGACTAGCTCAAGTTTGTTTCCGTCAACAACTTCAGAGGCATAGGCAATCAAGTTAAACATGATATCCTTATACACAAAATTATCCCGTTTCCCCTTTTCAGCTAATTCTTCTAAAATCTTTTTAGCCTCTTCAAATGACTCAGCAATTGCTTCTTCTTGAGCATCCATCCGCTTCCGTCTAACATCGATTTTGGTTTCTGCAATTATCCTTTGCCCTTCAAGGGAGGCGACTCTTTTACCGTTTGAAAGGGTT
>DAOVDY010000226.1 GCA_030669265.1 Desulfobacteraceae bacterium
AGAGAGACTGCAGCATATCAGGCGATTGAAAAAGAAATATGGCTCTTCCATTGAGAGCATAGTATCTTTTAAAGAAGAGCTTTCTCAAAAGGAGTATCAATTAACACAGAAGAAGGAGGAGCTAAAAAGGTTTGAGACCCAGATTGAGGAAAAAGGGGAGCATTTACTGAACCAGGCCACCAAACTTTCTTTAAAAAGACATGAAATAGCAAAAGAATTTGAAAAAAAGGTTGAAGAGGAGTTGCATCTATTAGACATGGCTGGGACGAGATTTCAAATCAAATTTATCTCCAACGAATCAGGTGCTGACAGTATATCAGCAGATATGATTGATTCTATGCTTACCGCTGACGGGATAGATACGGTGGAGTTCATGATATCGCCAAATGTGGGTGAAGATTTAAGACCATTAGCAAAGATCGCCTCAGGAGGTGAGCTGTCCAGGATTATGCTTGCGCTAAAGACTATATTGGCTCGATCTGGTTTGGTAGAAACCCTTGTCTTTGATGAGATTGATGCTGGTATTGGGGGTGCTACGGCTGCAGTTGTTGGTGAAAAGTTACGATCACTTGCCAATTACCATCAGATTTTAGGAATTACTCATCTCCCTCAGATAGCTTCCTGCGGAGAGAAACATTTCTTGGTTGAAAAAAGAGTGAGTAAAGGCAGAACCCGATCCCTTATTTCCTTGTTAGACAGGGAAAGACGGATCAATGAGATTGCCAGGCTTCTTGGGGGCAGAACGATATCTGAGAAGACCCTTGCACATGCCAGAGAAATGCTTTCTTCCTGATCCTTTTGTCACATCTACTTCCCAGGGATAGTCGCATTGTGGTAGATAAAGAGACAGTCCTAAATCTACGTAAGCGTTTCATGTTTGCATTTTTTTTAATTATGCATAAATACATATACCGCGAGAAGATAATTATGAAACGAGCCACTCTTACCTTAGAAGACGATCTTTTCATGAAACTGAAGAAGCATTCATTAGAAGAGGGGAAGACATTAAAAGATACGATAAATACCTTATTAAGGAGCTCTCTAAGCCAATCAGGAAAGAGGAGAAACAGAAGACTCAATTGGAAGACTTATAAATGTGGCAAGCCAAAGGTGGTATTGCATAATCGGGAAGCCCTTTTTTCAAAAATGGAGGGGTAATTGCTAATTGTTGCAAATATTCTGCTTTATTCGGTGAATGAGTCTTCAGAAGAGCTCTCTCAAGTCCATCGATTTTTAAAAAACCAGATCAAAAGCAGTGACTCTCTCTATTATCTGGTTAAATGTCTATAAGTTCTTGAGGATCGCTACTCACTCTAAGATTGTTGACCAACCTCTTCCTCCTATGGAGGCGTGGAGCAATATTGTCAGTCTCATTAATCACCCCAATTTTGTGATTCTGCAAGAAACGCCAAGGCACAGTCTTATCATCGGAGAAATTGTTACTGAATTGAATCCGGTAGGGAATTTTTGGCATGATTGTCACATTGCCGCCATCCTTAAGGAGAACGGTGTGGATGAGATTGCCACGTGTGATATGGATTTCAGAAAATTTACCTTCCTGAAAACAATCAATCCGCTTTTTTTGAGGGCCTGACCCCGTTTATTTTCGCCTAAGTTCATTCAGAAACTACGTCCCCTTTTAACCAAACCCATTCGTGATCGACATAGTCTGTCATGTTTTGCTTCACTTGCTATTGGGGATCGGCTACATATTTTCTTTTCTAAGCTATTGAGGCCCTATTGCTCAATATTTGCAAATGGGCGGCATGATAGGATACTTTGATAAACTGATATAATATTATCGAGCATTTTTTCTACCGAAAAATATTGCTCAACACGTTCGATACCTGCTTTACCATACTTATTTCTTAACTCAGGGTGTTTCAATAAATAATTGATAGCATTCGCAAGCGTTTCAACATCATTGGGTGGAATTACCAATCCTGTCTTTTGATCCTGATTGACAAAAGATGTTCCGGTTTCGAGTTCAGTGCAAACCACAGGTTTTCCATATAACATAGCCTCCAATTGAACAAATCCAAAAGCTTCACTCCGCAGGTGCGATGGAAGTACTAACATGTCGCAGGCATGGAGATAGAAGATCATCTCCTGGTCGGGCAACTCCCCCAGAAAAGATATCTTCTTATTAAGCCTGGCTTCAGCTACCTGCTTGCGCAAATCTTTTTTAAGTGGTCCTGTACCTATCAGCAAAAGCCTTCCTTCTACTTTTTTCATGGCTTCAATGAGGATATGAAGCCCTTTATAATTTCTAAATCTTCCAATAAAAAGAATAATGGAGGGCCCATAAGCCTTGCGAAGAGCGTCAATCTTTTCTGTGGTCTTTGGGCTAATTTCCAGCTCGGGTAATTTATGACCGTAGGGGATCACCTTGCATTTGCTTTGAAAGTTAGATAGCACTTTTGAAGACATAAGGTAATTATTGGAGGAAGTCAGGATGATATCTGCTCTTTTAAGAAATTTGAGTAAAAAAGGAGAATATAATTTTAGTAAATTTACCTGTCTAATGATATCGCTGTGATAGCTAACGACCACCTTCTGGTCCAGTCCTGACACCAGATAAGAGAGTTCTCCCGTAGGATTTGGAAAGTGGAAGTGAAGAATATCTGTATTTTTTCCCAACCGCCTTAGCCAATAAGGAAACGTTATGTTCAGGGGTGCCGAGGCAAATCTCCCTAATTGTGGAGCCTTTGTCACAGATATTCCGTTAATCCTTTCTCGTTCCAGCCTAATTCCTGTATTTGAAACCAATACCTCAACCTCTACACCACGTTGGGCAAGGCCATTTGCCAACAGATTGATATGCCTTTCTATTCCCCCGATAACCGGGGGATAGTAGTCTTTATAGATGTGCAGCACCTTCATCTTTTGACCGCCTTTTCAAAAGCCTGGATTGTTTTTCCGGCACAACGCTCCCAGGAAAAAAACCTTATTCTTTCA
>DAOVDY010000180.1 GCA_030669265.1 Desulfobacteraceae bacterium
GCTCATATCTGGGGGATCGGTTATTTGAGCGGAGGAAAGGCGCGCAATACAGCATCTTGATTTCTATCGATAGGTCATAAATCTGTTCGAAAAGGGTTCTGAGTTTTTTTCTTTTGTGTCGAGACTATGACATTGTCCTCATGCCTTCACAAACCTACAGTTTAAGAATTCTCTAAAAAAATATTGACATGGATATTTTTTTTGATATTAGGAATATCTAATTTGATTAGAAGGGTATATCTTTAAAAGGGATGTCTTACGGTCCCGCATTATAGGCGGGGAAGTGAGGGCGTAACTTGGGGTGTAGTAAAGAACCGGGTTACGCTTTTTTTATTAAATCCAACAGGTGTGCAACGAATAAGGACAAATCATGCGTATATCTCCTATGTTATTATCTCTATTGCTGATCCTCATGGTCACTCCTGCTAGAGGTGAGACTGGGGCCGAACAGATTCAAAAAAAGGTTACAAAAACGATTGATATCCGCCAGCAAACTCAGAAAAAAGAGGATAAATGGGCCTCACAGAAGGCTGCGCTCAAGACCGAATACCAATCTCTCAAGCCCAGGTTAGAACAACTAAAAAAACACAAAGAGAAGACAGAAAAGATCCTGACACTCCAGAGAGGACGGGTAGAAGAGCTAAAACGAAAGCTGACAGAGTCTGCCAGGGTCAGAGATGAGCTTTACTCCCATATGGATGGGTGGGTTATGAGGCTGGAGACCTGGATTTCTCAGGATCTTCCATTCCTTCCAGAGGAAAGGAAAAAACGCCTTGCATCCATTAAAGAGATGATGGCTGACGCCAACATTGAATCCGCAGAAAAGTTCAGGCGTGTTATGGAAGCCTTACAGGTTGAGACTGAATATGGAGGAACGGTAGAGGTCTATCAGGACACCGTTGAGCTTAATGGACAGTCCACTTTGGTCAATATCTTTAGGCTTGGAAGGCTAACCCTGTTTTATCAAACACCTGATAGAAATGATGTAGGCTACTACAACAGGGCATCGGGCAAATGGGAGGCCCTGCCAGGCAAATACCAGCACGACATAGATATGGCAGTGGAGATGGCCAGCAAACAACGTCCTATTGATCTGATCAAGCTCCCAATCGGGAGGATTGTCCCATGAGAAGGATAAAACCCTGGATAATATTCTTGTTGTTAGCTTTTTCATCTATCCCTGCCTTTGGACAGGATATGAGGGTTGCCTCTAAAAAGGCAAAAGCAGAATATGAGGAAAGCTTAGCTGAGGCCAGGATGGCTGAAGAAAAAATCCTGACCGACAAGAGAGCCCTACAAAATGAAGTAGCCCGGTTGAAGAAGACTGTAAAGGGATTGGAAGACTCTATCAAGGCCATGAATAAAGAGACCAAACAATTACAGGAAAAAGAAAAAGAACTATCCCAGAAATGGGCTAAAGAATCTATGAATTTTCGAGAACTCACAGGTATTATCAGGACAGTTGCCAGGGACCTGGAGACCCTTCTCAGGAACTCCCACTTCTCTGCTCGATTGAGCCAGCGCCTAAATCAACTAAGTCCCGTATTAAAAAAGGATCGTTTTCCAGGGATGGATGAAATCAAGCAGATGGTGGATCTCTTTTTTCAGGAGATGGCACTAACAGGAGAGGTGGTTTTTCAAAAAAGGATATTCGTGGACAGGAAAGGCAGAGAAAAAGAGGGTGATATCTTAACCATTGGCTCCTTTACGGCTGCCTACCGGGATAGTGATGAGGTCGGCTTTCTCAGGTATTCAGAGGACAGAGGCGTCTTTTTTGCCCTTTCAGCCCTCCCAAACTGGCCTGTTAGGCGCAACCTGAGGAGATATATGGAAGGGATAGATGATGCAGTATCAGTAGATCTTTCAGGCGGGGCTGCCCTGCGTCAGATCACTCATAGGCCAGGTTTGATAGAGAAGTGCAGACAAGGGGGACCTATTGTCTGGCCAATACTTGCCATAGGATTTTTCGCCCTCATCTTGGTAATAGAGCGGATCATAGTTCTCAAGAGAGTTCATTTCAATGCCGAAAGGCTTATGGAGAAGGTCAATAACTTGGCTACCCAGGGAAAGTGGGATGAATGTCAAAATATAGTAAATGAGCAAAAGGGAAGGCCAGTCAGTAATGTATTAATGGCAGGGCTGGCCAGCCGGGGTGAGGATAGAGAAACCCTGGAAAGTATCATGCAGGAAGGGATTCTTAAAGAGCTGCCCAGATTGGAGCGTTTTTTGCCTACCCTTAACATTATGGGGGCTATTGCACCTTTACTGGGTCTTCTTGGCACTGTAACCGGTATGATTAATACCTTCCATGTTATTACCCTTTATGGCACTGGTGACCCCAGGATGATGTCCGGTGGTATCTCCGAGGCCCTTGTTACCACCATGCTTGGACTATCTATGGCAATACCCATTATGCTGGTACATACCTTTTTAAGCCGGCGTGTGGAGCATATAACAGGTGATATGGAGGAGAAGGCTGTAGGCCTGGTTAATATTATTCAGAAAGAGAAGGGGAATGGGGTCAATTGAAAGATGGATGTCATCTTCAAAACATACGATTATCTCCTGCCAGGCGGGATAATTATGATTCCCATAGTTCTAATCTCCTTATGGATGTGGGCACTTATAATTGAGCGACTCTTTTATATCCGCCGGATGAGGAGAGGTGATATAAACATTAAGGAGGCAGTAGAAGTAGTACGGGGCAGGCATCTTTCATTCCTCTCAGATGGATTGAGGACCAGATTTGTGAGTAGATTTATTAAGGATAGAGTTGGTCAAAGGGATCTTGACAGGAATATTATAAAC
The DNA here is from genome assembly GCA_030669265.1 of Desulfobacteraceae bacterium. Classification (GTDB taxonomy): domain Bacteria; phylum Desulfobacterota; class DSM-4660; order Desulfatiglandales; family B25-G16; genus B33-G16. The sequence goes on from DAOVDY010000180.1 coordinate 2,809, forward strand.
CAATGCGCCATGAAGGAGAGACCCTTTCTTAGACGCTATCTTGCTGTCATTACTGTGCTTGCCGCTGTAGCTCCGCTATTAGGACTTTTAGGCACAGTAACCGGAATGATTACCACCTTTAATGTAATCTCTGTCTTTGGTACAGGCAATGCCAAGGCCATGGCCGGAGGTATTTCTGAGGCACTGATTACCACCCAGAGTGGTCTTCTGGTTGCCATACCCGGCCTTTTCATGAGTAATTTCCTTGCACGCCGTTTCGCCTGGCTGGAAAATAGCTTAGATGAGTTGGCTATGACACTTAGAAGGTATGTTTAGATGATTAACGTGCGTCAATCTATTCGAGGAATTAAAAAATCCACTGATATTAATATATCTCCCCTTATCGATTTGGTTTTTCTCCTCCTTATCTTCTTTATTGTTACAACAAGTTTTGTAAAAGAAACCGGTGTTGATGTTCAACGTCCTGTTGCCTCAACAGCAGTGTCCAAAGAAAAAAGCACTATTCTTATAGGGGTTACTGACGATGGCAGGATATTTTTTGACAAAAAACAGATAGATATTAGAAGTGTCCGGGCCCATGTTGAACGATCCCTTGCAGAAAATCCAGAGACAGGTGTGGTTATCGTTGCAGACAAAAAAAGTCATACCGGCACGGTGATCAAGGTCCTGGACCAATGCCGCCTGGCCAGGGCCAAAAAGATCAGCATAGCCGC
>DAOVDY010000013.1 GCA_030669265.1 Desulfobacteraceae bacterium
TGATTTAAGAAATAAAAAAGGGGTTACCGATAAAGCCGGTAGCCCCTTGATTTTACATGGTGGGCGGTGCGGGGTTTGAACCCGCGACTTCCACCGTGTGAGGATGGCACTCTCCCGCTGAGTTAACCGCCCGAGTGTACACCTACAGATAAACTGATACTATAGTAAAAAATTATTTGCAAATAAAATTAATCAAGCCCGTTACTATTCAGCTACAAATTATCACTAATTATCACGAACAATTATTTAACAATTCTTTTATATTCAAGTTTTTCTTTGGAAAAATTCAAGATAATTGCTAAACGCAGGCCAGTTGCCTTCAAATAATTAAGGGTTTGAGCTATATGCGCATCAATAATCTTTTCTACAGATTTAATCTCTAAAATAACTTTATCCTCAACTAAAATGTCAGCATAATAGTTTCCAACTATTTCTTCTTCAAAGTATACAGTTATCGGCGCTTGTTGTTTTGCTTCAATGCTTTCTCTTCGAAATAATACCATAAGTGCATTTTCATATACTTTTTCTAAAAATCCATATCCTAATTTACTATGCGCTTTCATAGCAAGTCCAACAATTTTGTACGATAAGTCTTTATAAAGAATTTCATTCCCGCCTGCCGGATGGCGGGCAGGTTCATTTGTGTACATTTGTGTCAATTCGTGGCTGAATAGTTAATCAAGCCCAACTGATGTACGTAAGGCCTTTACTTCCACATTTTTAAGGTGCCGGTATTTTCCAACCTTTAGGCCGCCTAAGTTAAGATTACCATACTCTATCCGAATAAGCTTTAGAGTTCTATGTCCCACAGCCTCAAACATCCTTCTTATCTCCCTTGATCTGCCCTCAAAGATCGTAATCCTTACTACACTTCTACCCTGTTGTGTCTCTATTATCCTCACACGAGCTGGATTAGTTGGCCCATCATCAAGAATAACACCCTTTTTTAATCTCTCAACTGACTTATCTGATATAGAACCTTCAACAATTACCTTATACGTCCTTGGGATATGGAATTTTGGGTGCATGAGCCTAAAGGCAAGCTCACCATCATTTGTAAGAATTAAGAGCCCGGAGGAATCAAAATCGAGCCGTCCTACAGAATAAATCCTCTCCTTAACATCTTTAACCAGATCCCGGATGATAGGCCTTCCTTCCGGGTCGTGCAGGGTACTCACATAGCCGAATGGTTTATTTACAAGTAAATAGATTTTTTTCGGAGGATCAGGAATAGGGTGACCATCAACGTTTATTGAATCTACTCCCCATACTGCCTTTGAGCCAACTCTTTTCTCCACCTGCCCATTCACCGCTACAAGACCTAAAGATATAAGTTCATCGGCCCGTCTTCTGGAGGCAATACCAGCCATTGCAATAATCTTGTTTAAACGCTCCCTTTTTGTATCATCCTTCTTCTCCATCACCTAGCTCTTCTATCTCCTTTAGAGTGGGAAGGGAGGAGAGATCCTTTAAATCAAAGACCTCAAGAAACTTTTTTGTTGTACCATAGATAATTGGCCTGCCAGGCAGGGGCTTTCGGCCCACAATCCTAATCAATCCTTTTTTGAGTAACATCTTTAATATACCGCCTACCTCTACACCCCGTAACCTTTCAATTTCTTGACGTATAATGGGTTGTTTATATGCAATAATAGTCAATGTCTCCAGTGCTGCCTTACTCAATCTGGATTGGGTTGACATAAGCATATTGGCAATGTATGGCTTAAACTTTGGAAGAGAGCGGAACTGGTATCCTTCTGCTACCTCCTTGATAAGGAAGCTCCTTTTCATTGTTTCGTATTCGTCTTTAAGCTCTTTGAGCACCTTCTTTATCTCTATAAGATCTTTCCCTGGAAGCAGGTCGCGGATCTGTCGAGGGGTTAAAGGTTCACTGGATGCAAAAAGAAGAGATTCTACTATTAATTTTAAGTAATTATCCATAAGAAGTGCCTAAAATTACTGGATACTAGATGCTTGATCCTTGATGCTGGATGTGTCAAATATCCAGTAGCCAGTATCAAGTAACGAGTACGACAAAACTAAAAAAACAAGTACTGAAAGATGATAGCTAACATAACTGAACGGTTACTTTATTGCCTCAAGCATTATATCGCTACTTTCTTTGCCCTGAAAAACATTGACGAAGCCAGTTCTTACCAGTTCAAGTAAGGCTAAAAAGGTTGCGATCATTTCTGAAACAGATTCCATTGTAGAGAACAGGTCACCAAGCAAAAGATTTTTTTTCTCTTTTAATATCCTTATTATTTCAATCATCTTTTTCTTAACAGACCATGATTCAGCGCTGAATTTAAGAACTATACCAGGATGTTTTTTCCTTATAACCTTTTTAAAGGCATCCATCAAATCATAAAGGGTAACCTTTGTTGTAGCAATATCTTCTTCCCCTCTTTTTATTTCAATGCCTCTTTTGAAAACATCTCTATAGAGAACATCCCTGGATGTTAATTCATTAGCTGCATCTTTAAGCTGCATATATTCCGTGAGGGAACGTACAATTTCCTCCCTAGGGTCCTCTATTTCCACTAAATCATCTTCTTGTTTTGGAAGAAGCATTTTGGATTTGATGTGCATCAGGGTAGATGCCATGACCAAAAAATCACCGGCAACATTAATGTCTAAGGCCCTCATAAGGTCGAGATATTCAAGATATTGATCGGTGATGGTGGCTATGGGTATATCTGAGATTTCTACCTCATTTATTTTTATCAGGTGCAGGAGTAAATCAAGTGGACCTTCAAATACCTCAAGTTTTGTCTTAAAGGTCATAATTAAATTTTAACAACCTCTCTCACCTCTTCCATCGTATTTTTGGCAATTTTACGCGCCTTATTATTACCTTCATCAATAATATTGTCTATAATTTTAGGATTGGCCTCTAATTTTCTTATCTTTTCCCTTATCGGTTCTAAGGCCTTATTTAAGTTAGCTGCCATTTTCTTCTTGCAGTCCACACAGCCTATGGACGCGTTTTTGCAGCCCTCCTCTATCTCTTTAACGGTTTTTTTATCAGTATATAACTCATGAAAGGTAAAAACATTGCAGAAATCAGGTCTGCCAGGATCAGACCTTCTGGCCCTCTGAGGATCGGTAATCATATCTGCCACTTTTTTATTCACTATTTCCTTTGCGTCAGATATAAATATAGCGTTTTTATAACCTTTACTCATTTTCCTCCTATCTATGCCAAGTATTTTTGCCTCTGGCGTTAGTAGGGTATCTGGCAAAGGAAAAATATTTGAATAGAAATAATTGAAACGGCGGGCTATCTCCCGTGTCAATTCAACATGAGGGCTCTGATCCTCTCCTACAGGCACACCATTTGCTTTATACATCAAGATATCTGCCGCCTGCAGAACTGGATAGCCCAAAAATCCATAGGTATAAAGATTCTTTTGAGACATCTCCGTAAGCTGCTCTTTATATGTAGGGTTTCTTTCTAGCCATGAAAGTGGCGTTACCATTGAAAAAATCAGATGAAGCTCTGCATGTTCTTTTATGCTTGACTGGACAAAAAAAACTGATTCTTCAGGGTCGAGGCCAATTGCAATCCAGTCTATGATTATACCCCTCGTGCTCTCTTTAATGATCTCTGTGTGTTCATATTCACTTGTTAAGGCATGCCAATCAGCGATAAAGTAAAAACAGTGATAGTCCTTTTGAAGGGAGCGCCAGTTATTCAAGGCTCCATGAACGTGTCCAAGGTGAAGTCTCCCGGTTGGTCTCATACCGCTGACAATTCTCTTCTTCTCCATTTTTTAGTCCTCCAGGTGTGTATCTCAACTATCAATATATATGTTCACGGTTTTCGTCCTTAAAGTGTATTTTGAGTACTCCATGAATGATTACCTATCAATTAGATGCCCAAATCTATTATTCACAAACTTAATCTCATCTTCCCTCGTGCTTATATCACCCTCCAGCTTGGCTTCTAGAATGCTTTGAAATATCTCCTTGAAAAGTAAACCAGGTTTATAACCCATATCAATGAGATCTTTGCCCTTTATAAAAATTTTTGTTCCTTTAAGTTTAGTAAAAAAGGTGGATATGGATCTCTTTATCTTTTCGCTTTTAGTCTTGGCCATGCCATAAAGCAAGATCTCAGGAGAAAGAGGCGAGAGAATCCGATATAAAGAATAATTTTTCTTATCCTTTAGCCGAGAAAGTTCCTTTAAGGCCTGTCTTACCTCCTGACGATCGGAGAGCATGCTTAAAATCTCTTTATCTTGAGGCTGAATCCTCGTGATTAAATTATCCAAATCATCATCGCTTAAAGAAGAGGTTATACCTAAAAAATATACCTTCCATGGTTTATAGATAACACTAAGGTACAGGAGATTAAACCATACGAGAACCCCCTTTATTTCTTTGAGGACATTTTTTACCTCCTCGGTAAGTTTAAGCCCGGGTGAGATAATTTTCAGAAGATCATATCCATCCATCCTCTCTATTGCACCTATGGGATCCTCCTCCTTCAAAATTAGTTTCAGCTCTATAAAGAGTCTTTGTCCAGAGAGGTTCTCAAAGCAATTTATATTTACAGCATTTCGAATCAGGCTTTCCGTAAGTTTCCCTATTTTAAATCCAAAACGCTGTTCAAATCTAATTGCCCTAAAAATTCTTGTAGGGTCTTCAATAAAACTAAGGTTATGAAGTACCCTTAAAACACGCTCTTTAATATCCCTCATGGCACCAAAATGATCTATAAGGGTACCATAATGGCCCTTATTAAGATGAACAGCCAGGGTATTGATGGTAAAATCTCTCCTGAAAAGATCTCTCTTTAAAGAACTTAACTTAACTACAGGCAGCGCAGCTGGTGATTCGTAATGCTCTATCCTCGCGGTGGCAACATCAATCTTAAAACCATCTGGCATAACCAGAACGGCAGTCCCGAATTTGGGATAACTCCTCACCTTGGCATCAAAATGATCGGCAAAGGTTTTAGCGAACTGGATACCATCTCCCTCTATAACGATATCCACATCAAAATTTTTCCTCTTTAAGACAACATCTCTTACAAGACCGCCCACAAGAAAGGCATTAAAATCTAGCTTATCTGCTGTCTCTCCAAGATGCTTTAGTAACTTTATTATTTTATTGGGCAGCCTTTCTTTGAGTAAATTCCCGATATTTTTTTCCCGAACAAACCTTGGAATTTCCTCTGAATCATAAAGAAACTGGGGTGTAGGGGATTTTTCTATCAAGATAGTTAAAAAATCTGTTCTTGTAATAACTCCGAGCAGCTTGCTGTCCTCTAATACTGGGAGGATTCTGACCTTGTTATTAATAATCAAATCCTGTATTTCATTCAAAGTAGTTTCAGGCTTTACATGGAAAAATTCTACATTCATATACTCTTTTACAGGCCTTTCCTCCAGTCCCAAAAAAACGGCTCTATCTACCATCGGTCTAGATATATATCCTTTAAGTTTTGTATTTTCATCAATCACCATCAACACATTAATATTGTAACTGGTTAATATATCACCTGCCTCTTTGAGGGTAGCCTCAGGTAATATATGGATTGCAGGAGAGGTCATTATATCCTTAGCCAATCTCTCAAAGTTTATCCGGCTTACAAGTAAGGTGTTAAGGTCTTCCTCAACCTGAATAAGTGTTTTGCCAATGATGGTAGCTGATGCGGCCTGAGGGTGTCCGCCACCATCAAATTCAAAAGCAATCTCTGCAACATTAACGTCCGGAAGTCTGCTCCTGCCTACCAGATAGACCCTATTTTCCATCTGGGCAAGTGCAAATATAACGTTAAGGTTTTCCATTTCCATAAATTTTTGAACAAGAACGGCAAAATCACCTATATACCTATCGCTTTTGGTCTTGGCTATAACCACCTCTACACCATTGATAATGTTCTTAGTAGCAGAGGCCATCAAATCATTCAAAAGCCACACCTGTTCGGCGGTTAACTCTCTCGTTAACATATCAGAGATCGTATTAAGAGATGCCCCCTGCTCTAATAACCAGGCAGCAGACTCATGATCCTCTGCTTTTGTAGAAGAATAGGTAAAAGAGCCAGTATCTTCATAGATACCAAGCGACATCAAGGTTGCTTCATCAGGAGAAATTTTGATGCCCTTTTCTCTTATTATTGCTGTCAAAATGGATGTGCCTGCCCCAAGTTCTCGGATAAGTTCAAAATCACCCTTGATATCATCATCAGATGGGGGATGATGATCATAGATATGTATCTCCAAATCACTCCTGTCTAAGAGTTTTTTAAATTTGCCGATCCGTTTTTTTTGACGTGTGTCAACCAGGATAAGTTTTCTGATTGCATTAAAATCAACATCTTTTATGCGTAAAAAATCAAAAAGATACGAACTTGTATGCAGAAAGAAATTCCTCAAGTTTTTTTCCTGGGCACCAGGAAATACCATTTTTGCCTCAGGATAAAGCTTTTTGGCAGCCAGCATAGATGCCAAGGCATCAAAGTCAGCATTCATATGGGTGGTTATTACTTCCATTTTCTTTTCTGATGCCTCCGACGCCATTTGTATGGCCTCTCAAATGGTGGACGGGGGGATTCATGAGCGGCCTTTAGAATCCTTTCTGCAATCCCTGGAAATCCATTATCTCCATAATATGATACGGTTTCATATGCTAAACCTGCTTTAATCAAATGGACAGCCAAAAGTTTCCCATTTACAAACACATGTGCCAAAAGGCGGCCATACTTATCATTCTGAAAGGGAACATATTCAACAATTTCGGCCTTTCTCAAAATATCTATTGTCATTGCTGCTGCCTTTCGACCGTAAGGCTGATCCTCAAATATGCCGTGTTCTTTATGGATGATCTCAGGTGCGTCTATGCCCAAAATTCTTATTGTAAGATTTTTGTAAAAAAAGGTATCTCCATCATCAGGACGAATGGCTGATTTATCTATCCTGATTAGGTCAACGGTACTTTTATTTTCTCTTTCATCCCCTCTTGAGTCGCAGTGTATTAAAACAAGTGAAAGAAAAAATAAGACAAGATATATTACATGCCTTTGGTAATAAATCAATTTATCTATCTCTAACCCCAATAAGTCATAATGAATGAGATTGTATTTTGAAACTGGAAACCCTGGCCCAGGGTTTCCAGTTCCTATTATTTAGTATCGTACGCATTTTAATTAAAATCAAATAAAAATAAATGACTAAAGTGAGCTAAAATTATGTATAGTAATACATATTCAGATCATAAAACCTGTTTTTTATAGTTAAGCCACATTACCTGTTATGGCATTTTAACTTTAGGCACTTTTAATATTGACATTTCCCAATCAATTTTTCAAAGTATTCAGTAAAATTCTCTTTAATTATAACCCCTAAAGATGGAGGAAAAGTTTATAATGACCGACTATTCAGCCTCATCGGAGGCAAAAGTTGAGATCCCTGAAGGCGTTAAATTAATTACCTTTCCTGCACGTAATCATTCACCATTGATTGAATGGGAATACCCGGAATTTCAATCCCTTTGCCCAGTTTCGGAAAGGCATGACCAGGGTGTTATCACCATACAATACAAACCAAAAGAGAAAATCCTTGAAAGCAAATCCATCAGGGATTATCTAATGATGTGGAGAAACAAAAAAAACTGGCAGGAATATATTACTGAAGAAATTGCTAATCTCTTATATACCGCCTGTGAGCCTGATTGGCTTATAGTGACAATCAATTGGTCTTCAAGGGGAGGGATAATAGCCAAAACCACATCAAAAAGGGGAGATGCGCCTTCTTGACTTTACTATAAACCCTGCTTATATTTGAAACATAACCCCATTTAGAAAGGTGTAGCAAGAACATAAAATGTCCAATAAAGATTACTATCAAATACTCGGTGTTGATAAGTCTGCCAGCCCTGAGGATATTAAAAAGGCCTATAGGAAGCTGGCTATGAAATACCATCCTGACAGGAACAAGAGCAATAAGCAAGCTGAAGAGAAATTTAAAGAGATAAGTGAAGCCTATGCGGTCTTAAGTGATTCAGAGAAAAGGAAACAGTATGATATGTTTGGTGCTGAGGGTTTTCAGCAAAGATACAGCCAAGATGATATCTTCAGTAGTTTTGATTTTAGCAATATATTTAAGGAATTTGGCTTTGGAAATGCAGGCGGCTGGAAAAGGAGTGGAGGTTCAGGTATATTCAATCATATCTTCTCTGGAGCAAGCAGGAGGCCTGGGTATGGGTCACAATCCAATCCTTATAGCTCCGTTTTTACTAACTTTGGAGGCCGCACTGGCCATTCTAAAGGCCAGGATGTAATCTATGAACTCCCCATACACCTGCAAGATATTGTCAAGACTGGACAAAAGACTATCTCGTATAATTTAGGCAGAATTAACCAACAAATAAAGGTTAAGATACCCGCCGGGATAGCAGATGGTAAAAAATTACGGCTTGCTGGCAAGGGCCAACCAGGGCCAGAAGGAGGACCTCCAGGAGATTTTTATATTAAGATAAAGATTTTAGATCATCCCGTCTTTCAGAGAGAAGGCAACGATCTCTATATGAATAGAGAAATAAAATTCTCGGAAGCTGCATTGGGGACAAAGATTGAGGTGCCAACCATTGACGGTAAAAGACTTAGCCTTAAGATACCAGCAGGGACTCAAAGCGGCTCAAAGATGAGATTAAGGGGGCACGGAATGCCCAGGATGAATGGGAGTGGCAGAGGGGATGAATATGTAAAGATACATATCGCGGTTCCAAAAAAAATAAACAAAAAACAGAAAGAACTCTTAGAAGAACTTAAAAATTTAAATCTGTAATGGAAAGGAGATGCCAAAGGTAGAATTCTAAGTATCAATATTCCTTTGGTAACTCATTGAGCTGGGCTAGAGAAAATACAGGGCCATCCTTACAAACATATTTATCACCAATATTACACCTACCACAAATCCCTATTCCACATTTCATTCTCATCTCTAAAGACATGATTATCTGCTCAGGTGTGAATCCTACCTTCTCAAGTACTGGCTGTGTAAATTTGATCATAATAGGAGGGCCGCAGACCAGGGCATAGGAATCTTCACTCGTTGTGATCTTTTGTTCCGTGATGGTAGGCACAAAACCAACATTATACTGCCAGTCTGGATCATCGGTGGCATCAACAGTGATATGAACGTTTATGTCATCTCGCTTTTCCCATTCAGCAAGTTCTTCCCTGTAGAGAAGCAAACCTGGGGATCGCGCCCCATATACAACCGTAATATCCTTAAATCTATTTCTATTTTCTGGATGTAGCATATAGACGATACTCGATCTCAGGGTAGTAAATGCAAATCCTCCACCAATTACTATCACATTTTTGCCTTCCATTGCTTCCCAGGGATACCAGTTGCCTAATGGACCTCTCACCCCAATTATATCTCCTTCTTTCATGTTGTGAATGTATCTGGTTACCACTCCGGTCTTATTAATCGTGAACATAAGAAATCCGGTCTCCGTGGGAGATGAAGCTATGCCAATTGGTATTTCACCTTGCCCTGCTATAGAGATCTCACAGAATTGTCCTGGGATATAAGTAAAGTTTTCCTCATCTTCTTTATTAAGAAAAATTAACTTAAAGGTCCTTAAGCTTTTATCCTCGGTTTCTATAGTGATCTGTTCAATCCTTACAGGGAGAGGGAGATATGGGTTATCAGTCAACTAAACCTCCTTGTTATTGGAAACTTGATACTTGAAACTTGATACTTGATATTCTTTATGCCCATGAAGAGTTAAAAAAGAATATTGATAATTAAATTGATGTTACCTTTAAGCACTACTTATCTTTATTTAGATAGGAAACTGATAAAAATTTGATTAGCATTGGTTAT
>DAOVDY010000259.1 GCA_030669265.1 Desulfobacteraceae bacterium
TTCCGATCTACATTCTTTCCATTGCGAGAAAGCAGCATATTCGGTTAGTAGGGCCAAACTGTATTAGCATTATCAATTTGGAAAATGGTCTGGTCCTCCCCTTTGTACCCCTCGATCAGAAAAGGATAAAATCTGGCCCCATCTCATTTGTGGCGCAGAGTGGAGGGGTGGTAAACTACAGCGTTCGGCTTTCTTCCTGTGAAAACATAGGCTTTACAAAGCTCGTCAGCATGGGGAATAAGCTCGATCTAAACGAGAATGATTACCTTGAATTCCTGATATCTGATCCAGGGACAAAGACTATAGGCCTGTACCTTGAGAGTGTCTCTAACGGGCGACGCTTAATGGATCTGGCACGTTCAACCAAGAAACCAGTTATTGTTTTAAAATCAAATACCCATACGGCAAGCAATCAGATTGCCAGATTTCATACCGCAGCCCTCGCCGGCAATGATGAGGTTGCATCATCGGCCTTGAGCCAGGCTGGCATACATAGGGTTTTTACTCTTCAAGAGCTGATGAACGCCTTTAAGATATTTAATCTCCCATTGATAAAGGGAGCAAATCTAGCAATTATGTCCCGTTCAGGCGGAAGTGCGGTAATGGCAGCGGATGCAGCCCAAAGGTATGGCTTTAGGATTGTCCCGTTTTCTAAAAGTTTTCTTAGCCACGTGAGACAAGGTGCAAGGGCTGGGGTGATACGAATGACCAATCCCCTTGATCTCGGGGATGTTTTCGATCTTGATTTCTACAGAGATGTTCTGGAGCGAGCATTACAGGAAAATGAGATTGACGGAGTCTTGTTTTCACATTCCTACCTTCCTGGCATCGATGAGATAGCGACTAAAAATCTTATACTCTCTGCAAAGGAATTGTCGATCCGTTATGAAAAACCGGTTGCTCTGTGCCTAATATCAGATTCATATGAGTGGTTTAAGATGAAAAAGATAACAGATTTTCCCATATTTACAGAACCAGATGATGCATTGAAGGCCTTGGCTTTCTCCTTAACGCATTATAGGAATAAGCGTGATTCTGATCTTCATTAATGTTGTTTCTACCGATAGCTGACGGCTGATAGCTGAAGGCTTAATTCATAAGAGAGGTTTTTAATGAAAAAATTTATGGAACCTGAAAGTGTAGCCCTTATTGGGATCAGCCGAAAGAGCGGTCCCGGATCCTTCAATGTTATGGAAAATATGATTGAATTTGGTTTTTCCGGTAAGATCTTTCCTATTAATCCTAATGCCAGGGAGATCCTCGGAAAGGGGGCTTACCCTAACGTAAGATCAGTGAAGGAGGGGATAGATTTGGCAGTTATAAGTGCTCCCCGGGAAGATACGGTAAATATTCTTAAGGATTGTGTTGCATCAAAGATTAAAGCAGTAATTGTAGTAAATCAAGGTTTTGCCGATGCAGATGGGCGAGGGAAAGAGATACAAAAGGAAATGACAGAGATTGCACAAAAAGACGGTATCAGGATTCTTGGTCCAAATACTCTTGGAGTTCTTAATAACTTCAATAATTTCACTACCTCTTTTATGCCTATAACTAAAGATAGGACCCCTGTTGGTTTAATATGTCAATCGGGTATCTTTTTTGTGGGGGCACTGGAATTTAGCGGAACAATAGGTAAGGGCATCGACGTTGGTAATGCCTGTGATATTGGTTTTTGTGAGGCACTATCCTATTTAGGGGAAGATCCTGATATAAAGATCATTGCCATCCATATGGAAGGTTTAAACAAGGGAAAGGAATTTTTTTCCCTGGCCAGAAGAATAGTCAAAAAAAAGCCAATCATTATCCTGAAAACTGGTAGCACCGAGACTGGGGCCAAAGCAGCTATATCCCATAGTGGTACCATGGCAGGTGATTATCAGATATATAAGGCTGCTTTAAAGGGGGCAGGAGTGACATTTCTGGAAGAGGATGGACAGATGACATATGCGATTAAAACCCTGCTTAACCTTCCCACCATGAAAGGAAATAATATTGCAGTAATCACCTATAGCGGGGCGGCAGGTATTATGGTCACTGATGCGTTGGAGAGATATGGTCTTAAACTTGCTTCCCTTTCCCCTGAAACCATTCATATGGTGGCTGAACTTTCTCCTGACTGGATGCCTCTCGGAAACCCCCTGGACATATGGCCAGCAGTTATGAAGTATGGTACCGGAAATGCTTATTCAGTCGCATTAAAAGCAGTATTGAATGACCCATACGTAGATGGTGTTATATGTATAGCTATTGCACCTATGATGCCGGAGTTTTCCTTTCTCGAAGTCTCTGAACATCTTAATAGTGTGATGGAAGAAATACCTCACAAGCCGGTAGCAGCATGGCTTTATGGGCCGAATCCTGAAGAGATCAGCATAAAGTTTGAGTCCAAAAAGAGGATAATGATATATCCGACCCTTGAGCTGGCTGCATGGTCTTTGTCCCTGTTAAGAAAAAAACATTAGTCATTTGTCATTAGTCATTTGTGAGGTTTGAGCATGAAAAATAAAGCTGATGTTTGGAATAAAGATATAGAGACATTATCAAAAGATGAGGCTGAAGCCCTTCGCCTAAATAACTTAAAAAAACAGTTGAACTATATTTATGAAGCTTCTGAATTTTATAAGAAAAAATTCATGGAGGTAGGA
>DAOVDY010000059.1 GCA_030669265.1 Desulfobacteraceae bacterium
GGGCATAAAAAAGGCCCTCTACCTGAGCACCAACTCTCAAAATATCATGATCATCGGCCACAGGGCCGTAAACAGGATGATCCTTTCACACTTTCTTTATCGTCGCAAAGAGGATGTCCCTTTTATCTACATTCCCCAGGATAAATTCTACCACATTGTAGCCACACAGGACAAAAAGCTGTTCCAGCTGAAGAAGTACGAATTATAAAAAAGCGATAAGTTATATCGCTGGTGCGCCTGGGGTGATTCGAACACCCGGCCTGCGGATTAGAAGTCCGCTGCTCTATCCAGCTGAGCTACAGGCGCAAAACTGTTCGGAAAGCTAAGATCTTCAAATATATGCTATGTTTTCTCGTGCTGGACTTATATTATTGCTTAGATATTTTTTAAGTTTGTTGAGTTTATCGCGTAAAAATCTTACGAACTCAATAGCTACATAACTCAATAAACCCAATATTCCATTACTCCATTATTCCAGTTTTCCAATAGTGGAGCGAAGCGGAGCTAATCCCTATGCATCTTTTGACTTACTTCTTTCTATAAACTTTAGATCACCTTCCCATGGTGAAAGGCCAGGATTTGCCTGGATCTCAATGCTAACCCCATAGCGTTTTTCAAGCTCGGCTAACTCTCCCCGTTTTTTATTCAGCAGATAATTGCTCACATTACTTGGTAGCATACCAGTTACTGTCTCAATATTCCCTTTTGATGCACCAAGCCATATCTGGCGCAAGAAAGACACTGCTGTGGCCTCCACAGATCTCACGATTCCTCTACCCTGACAGAATTCACAGATCTGGTAACTCTTTGATTCTATTGATGGCCTCAATCTCTGTCTGGAGAGTTCCATTAATCCAAATTTAGAAATGCTGGAGAAATTCATCTTTGCCCTGTCCCTCTTGGTTTCTTCTTTTACCTGTTTTATCAGGTCTCGTATATGTTTGGGGTCTTTCATATCAATAAAATCTATGACTACCAAACCACCTATATCCCTCAGTCTTAAGTGCCTGGCGATTTCCCTGGCTGCTTCCAGATTGGTTTTATATGCTGTGGTCTCTACCCCTCTGGACCTTGTGGATCTGCCGCTATTCACGTCGATTGAAATCAGGGCCTCAGTAGAGTCGATCACAATCGAGCCGCCACTTTTTAAAGGAACCCTATTACTATAAATCTGTTCGATCTGTTTTTCAATTCCATATTCAGAGAATATAGGGGCCTTTTCCTTGTAAAGTCTGACCCTTTTTTGATGTCTGGGAGATATAACCTTCATGAAGTCCCTTATCTCTAACCATGTTTCCTTGTCGTCAACAAGGACCTCATCTACCTCGGCGCTAAAGTAATCCCTCAGGGTTCTCAGGCCAAGGTCTTCTTCCTTAAAGAGAATGGATTGAGTGGGTTTCGTTTCAGCCCTTTTTTTGATATCCTGCCACATCCTCAAGAGATTTTTTAAATCTCTATCTATTGTACGTTTTTTCTGGCCCGAGGCTGCAGTTCTTACGATATATCCTATCTCTTCCGGCAGCTTGAGCTGATTCATCACGGATTTTAGCCTTTGGCGTTCCTCTTCATCCTCTATTTTTTGAGAGATACCGTTGTTCGGTCTGCCTGGGGTTAAGACAAGATAGCGGCCTGCCAAAGATATATAGGTGGTGAGATATGCTCCTTTTTTTCCTTCTCTCTCTTTAGTGACCTGAACCAGAACCTCGTTTCCTTTCTTGAGTACTTTTTCTATTTGAGGAACTGATTTAGCATTAGAAACGAATCCCTGCGATTCATAATACTCAGGATGGATTTCTCCTATTGTCAAGAAACCATTTTTGTCAGCTCCATAATTTATAAAGGCGGCCTGAAGAGATGGTTCAATCCTGGCAACGGTACCTTTATAGATATTTCCTTTGGTTTCTTCTCTTGTAGAGGTGGCAATGTAGAACTCATCCAGTTCACCATCCTTGATTATGGCAATCCGGTACTCTTCCGGATCTACAGCATTTATAAGCATTTTATACATTTAAGGTCTACCATGTGTTTTAAAGTGTTGATTAGCTTGATACATAAATGTTCGCAAGGCCGCCTCCCTGCCTGGTTGAAATGAGCCATCATAGGAAACATCAATATAGGGGACATTAAGCTTGCCCATTAAGGGCTTGGTAATGGAGGCAGTCAGATTACTCGGCATGCAGGTAAAGGGAAATATATTTACAACTCCGTTGTATCCTCTTCTAGCAAGGCCTAAGGCTGAGGGGATACTAAGACATGCCTCAGTGCCTATCGCAAAGGAAAAGGTATTGGTCTTTTTTAATACCTTTTCTAAGTGGCCTATCTTATGGTCTTCCTCAATATCAATATATTTCCGTACTATATGATACACCTTCCTCTGTTGCATGTACTGGTAAAAGAGGGTGAGGTTAAACTTTAGATACTGTAGGAGATATTTCTTTACCTCTTTAAGCTGGAATTTTTTAAGGTTTAATCTGAGGGCAATTTTGGCTAATCTTACCTGATCATAGGTAGTGTAGTTTATCCACTCCCCTATGGAGGCATTTACGACCTCAGCCCCATATTTCTCTAAGGTTCTAATGGTATCCTGGTTGGATTTTACATGCGTCCTTACATAGATTTCGCCCACCACACCAATGAGTGGCTTTCTTGGCATAGTGAGGTCAATGATATTTCTTGCCTCTTTGACGATCTTCTCTATATCGCTGAGAATGGCAGAAAAATTTCCATTAGATGAGTGTATGGAAAATAATTCACTCATCTTATTTCTCGCATCGAGAATAAAGGTATCTGCCATTCCTTCTGCTTTCTCATATGGCCGTACCCTCCACAGCAACCTGTCAAGGATATCCCCCACCACAATGGAGAGATATCCTGCCTTCCTAAAGGCTATCAACTTTTCCTTTGGTATCAGTCCTTTGAGATCGTATGCATCATCTGAGCTGAGTGTGGCAATTTTTACCTTGTCTAAACCAGGAATGGAATCAAGGATTATCCTGTGTAATTTATTATACATACCAAACCTGCACGGACCGCTCGCCTCGGGCATAAAATACATATAATTCTCGGGATAAAATTTGTCTCCAAGCCTCTCCCTTTCTTTTTCCATGAAATAGAGAATATCACCCAGGGTTACTATACAGGGAAAGCATTCCTTGCCCGATGTGAATTTCTTTCCCAGATCGAGGCCCTCATAGGTATCCATGACGGATGCATTGACTCCAAAGCTGCGGAAGATGCCCGCCAAAAGATGACTGCTGAAGGGATTCATCTCCGGAATCAAGAATCTTTTTCCCTGGACATTAAATTTTCCCACCCGCTCAGTGATGATCCGAAAGGTGTCTAATTGAGTAACTTTTTCCATTTTTTAGGTTCCTATAGCAATAACTTTGGTGGCTTGAGATTCTATAGATTCCATTTTTTGCACAGATTGTATTACGTTTTTAAATGCCTCGAGCCGTGTCATTGCACCTGCCACTGCGCTGTGTTCATCCAATTCCAGAATGAGGTAGGGTTTGTCTCCCATAATGTATTTGTAGAAGTGCTCATTAAAGGAGTCCGGGCCGCAACTAAAGTTGGTAAGATGAAGGCCAAAGAATTTCGGTGTGAGCTTTATTAATTTGGCGATTTTTAGTATCTGTGTACCATAGCCCCAGTACATATTCGGGAAGTCAGATAGATCAATATCCTTGATGTCAATAAAGTCCATTGGAACAGCGCTTAAGCCTATTTTTGCCAGGTTCTGCCCGAGCCTAAGGTTCAGCTTTTCATCAAATAGGTTATAGTGCCTGCCAGTAACGATCACTAAGGGCTCCTTTTCTCCTAAGGAAGATGTAATTCTGGCACCGTGCTCGTGGAGCTCATTTTCGAAGCCCTGTTGTCTGCTAAAACCAATATCGATTGCTTCCCTGATTTGGCGCAGGTTTTTCCCTAATGTCCTTCCGATTTGTGTATGCAGCTCTATGCTCAACAAATCAGGGCTATACATGAGGTGAGCTATAGGGTTTAAGATCTCATTTTCCTTCAGGTCCAGTGCTGCCTTGAGCATGTACTGATTTCCCTGAACCATAGGACAATAGAAATTGTTCTTATTTTTAATCTGAGACGGAAGATCAATGATAGTGGGTAGAAATAGGTATTGGGTTTTACCGAGGAGATCTATGATGTGGCCTTGTGAGACCTTGACTGGAAAGCATGCCTCGGTTGTCATTGACTCGATCCCCAATTTTGTAATCCGGTCGTTGGTTTTTGGTGTCAAAACCACCCGATACCCGAGCGCGTCGAAGAAACTTGCCCAAAAAATGGCGATCTGATGACTGTACAGTGCCCTCTGCATCCCCACAGTCGGCCTTCCATCGATCTCAAAGATGGCCCTGTTGTCCTCGACATCCCTTTTTAAATCTCCCAGATCATGGTAGAGGCCCATAAGGTGGCTTTCCCAGATTGTATCCCTCAGCTTAAAGTAATCCTCTTTTTTCTCGTCATAGTGGCCTCGTATCTCGTATCTGCCACATTCTCCTCCCCATACACTCTTTCTTCCGCTGAAATTGTAGATCTTTAACTTACACTCATTGTGGCAGTTTGGGTCTGCATGACATATAGCTTCCTTAAACTCGAGCGTGTCATTAATTGCCTCATCTATACCCCTGAATGAGGATTCTTCCTTTTTTTCCTTTGCTATCTTTTCCTGCACACTGATGGCAGCGCCGAATCCTCCGAGCACTTCACGGTGCTTAGGTATTAAGATACCTTTGCCTAGCACTGCCTCAAAGGCTGCCACTATTGCCTTATTAAGGGATGGGCCTCCTAAAAACATGATCCTTTCGCCTATCTTCTTGTTTTCAACCACCCTGTTTAAGTAGTTGTAGACAATTGCATAGCAGAGGCCAGCAATAAGGTCATTTTTTTGCCCACCTTTTTGCGCATACGATACAAGATCAGATTCCATAAACACGGTACAACGCTCGGTCAGCTTGATCGGTTTCTCCGAAGAAAGGGCTATTTGCTGAAATTCTTGAACGATATTGATGCCATTTTTGTTTGCAAGCTCATGGAGAAAACTCCCTGTTCCAGCTGCACACACCTTGTTCATGTCGAAGTCAAGCGGGTAGGTATTGGAAATAGAAATGTACTTGCTGTCCTGCCCGCCTATCTCGAAGACGGTGTCTATCAAGGGATCAATTTCAACAGCCCCTCGTGCATGAGCGGTGATTTCATCGATAATCAAGTCTGCATTGAGGAAATCACCGACTACCATTCTGCCTGAGCCAGTAGTTGCTACCCCCTTTATATAAATTATATCTCCAAGCCTGTCCTTCAGTATCCTCAAAAGCGTTTGTGTTACCTCAATTGGTTTTCCCATTGTATGGCGGTATTCCTTGTCAATGATCTCTCTCTTCTCATCGATGAGGGCATATTTAGTAGTAGTGGAGCCTATGTCAATTCCTAAAAATACCGGTATCTTTTTACTACCCTTGGCCACCCGTTTTACCGTATTATGCTTTGGGAAATCCGTTTTGATGAGTTCTAGTTTGGGAGCAGATAAGAATGAGAATGTATCCTCTTTAGTAATGGATTTGAGTTTCTCTAATGTGGGCTTGTTAGTAATATCCTGTTCTTTTGCCTGGAGTGCCACTCCTAATGCACCAATAGAGGTAGCGTGTTTTGGAACAAT
>DAOVDY010000257.1 GCA_030669265.1 Desulfobacteraceae bacterium
TTTGCAAAGAGAAAATATGATTGGCATATCTAAATTATACTGTGGAACAGTTGAGCCATCCGATCCTATCAGATATGGCAGACAATCAAAGGATCTACCAGCTCACCTGCTTCAGTTTTCGTCTGATAAAAAACCAGTAGTCGTGTGGAATACTACCAGGGCATGTAATTTAAATTGTATCCACTGTTATGCCAAGGCTGTTCATCAAAGTCGAGATAGGGAGTTAACCACAGAGGAAAGCTTTAATCTAATCGATGACCTGGCAACCTTTGGGGTACCAGTTATTCTCTTCTCTGGAGGGGAACCATTGCTTCGTCCAGATTTGATTGAGCTCACCAGCTATTCTGTGAGTAAGGGCATGAGGGCAGTCATCTCTACTAATGGCACGCTTATTACTGAAGAAAAAGCCCTGCTGTTAAAAAATGCTGGCGCGTCCTATGTCGGTATAAGTCTTGATGGGCTAGAAAAGGTAAATGATCACTTTAGAGGGGTTGTAGGTGCCTTTAAGAAGGCACTTAATGGGATAAAAAACTGCCAAAAGGTAGAGCTTAAGGTTGGATTAAGATTCACTATAAACAAGTTGAACATAGATCAGGTGCCAGGCATCTTTGATCTCGCAGAGACAATGAGCATCGATAGGATCTGTTTTTATCATCTTGTTTATTCCGGCAGGGGATCAAATTTAGTTGATCAAGATCTCTCCCATAGTGAAACAAGGAAAATAGTGGACATTATCATGGACAGGACCAGGGACATGTATAACAGGGGATTAGAAAAGGAGGTCTTGACGGTAGATAATCATACTGATGGCCCTTATCTCTATTTGAGGATGCTCAAAGAAAATAATCCTCGGGCAGGAGAAGTTTTAGAGCTTCTCAAGATGAATGGAGGAAATAGCTCAGGTGAAGGAATAGGTTGCGTAAGCTGGGATGGTTTAGTGTATGCAGATCAGTTCTGGCGCGAACATTCCTTTGGCAATGTTCTTGTGAGGCCCTTCAGTCAAATATGGTCTAATTTAACCAATCCTTTAATGGCCCAGCTGAAAGATAAACGCCGATATGTAAAGGGAAGATGTGCCAGTTGCAGGTGGCTTGATATATGTAGTGGTAACTTCCGAGCCAGGGCCGAGGCAGTAAGCGGCAATATATGGGGAGAGGATCCAGCCTGCTATCTAACAGATAAGGAAATAGGATTAGATTGAGGTGCCTTTGAAAATGAAAAAAACATTCTTCTCCTTTCTTTCCTCCCTAAAATTAACGATCATTCTTTTAATTATCATTGCTGTTGCATCGATATTGGGGACAATTATTCCCCAGCAATACGAGGGAGGGGAATCTTTTAGGCATCTTAGTCCTGAATTGGTAAAAGTCTTCAATTCTCTTCAACTATTTGATATGTACCACTCTGTCTGGTTCATCATCCTGATGGGACTCCTGTCTTTAAACCTCATAGTTTGCTCCTTGAATAGATTGCCAGCTTCCTGGAAGCTTTTTAGCAATATTCCTTCCCCTGACAGGAGAAAACCCTTTGAAAATCTTCCCCCTGAAAGCGTCATTCTAATTGAAAAAGATCGTAATGAAGTTATTAACAGTGTGGAAAACCTCCTCAGGAGAAAGTACAAAAAAATCAGAAGAAAAGATGCTGACAGCATTACTTTTTTTTATGGAGAAAAGGGGGCGTATTCCAATTTTGGTGTGTATATTATACATTTAAGCATCCTGATATTCATTACAGGTGCAATAATAGGGTCTTTGTTAGGATTTGAAGCCTTTGTAAATATACCTGAGGGGGAATCTACCAATACTGTCCATTTGGGAAGACAAAAGGGAGTTAAGAAATTAGATTTTACTGTCAGGTGTGACAAGTTTACCATTTCTTTCTATGATAATGGAATGCCTAAAGAGTATCGATCGAATTTAAGCTTTCTTAAAGATGACAACGTTATTCTTCAAGGGCCCTTACTGGTCAATCATCCAATAACATTTAATGGAATCAGGTTTTACCAGGCAAGCTATGGATCAACTCCTGGTGGCCAGGCACATATAACTGTCAATAGAGAAAATAAAGAAGAAACTGCTATAAAGGTTAAACAAAAGGATTCATTTTATCTGAAAGAAAAAAATGCAAAGGTGAATATTGTAAGGATAGAAAAAAATTTTATGTCTATGGGTCCAGCTGTTCTTATACATATCCAAAACCCTGAAGGTACTATGCGCGTATGGGTATTCAAACGCATAGAAAAAATTAGAGACAGAATACCTGGGCTATTTAAAAAAGTGCCAACATTTAATCCTGGCCGCTATAAGCCATACTATTTCAAGCTCAACAGAATAGAGAGTAACTATTATACAGGTCTCCAACTAAGCCACGACCCAGGTGCTGTAATTGTGGCAATTGGATCATTTTTTGTTATACTTGGTTTATTTATCACCTTTTTCTCCTCCCATAAAAGGCTGTGGGTAAGGGTGGATGATCAAGAAGGGAAGAGTAGAATATCTGTAGGAGCCACAAGTAATAAAGATCCTGTTGGTCTAAAGCGGGAGATAGGATATCTCCTAAGGCATTTTTCCTCGATGGGATGATAGCATGATTATCAATACTACAATACTTAGTTGGGTAACCTTTATTTATTTTGGTTCAGCCATATT
>DAOVDY010000046.1 GCA_030669265.1 Desulfobacteraceae bacterium
ATCATCGCCATCTGGATTTTACTTTTAAAGCTAATTCTTGGACCTGCTGCCGCGGCGATAGCGGCGGCAAAACTCCCTGCTGATGTAAACATCCTTATCATTTACCTTAACCTCTGTATCGTCGCTCCAGCCCTGATCGCACACAATGCCTTCTGGCTGAGATGCCCATTAACATTACCCACTCCACCAGGGACGCCACCGCCCGATCAAACTGCTTAAAGAGTGAGTGATGGGGGGGAACATCTCCAGGGACTTAGCTACAGAGGGCAAGGGGGAGGGATTTAATTGATTTCCTCCCCCTGACCCTTTTGGCTTGTTGGTATATTTTGCAGGGCTGGCGGGAGGGATAAGGCAAGGGAGTAACAATCAATCACCCTGCTTTATTCCCTTATTTTATCTCTCTCTCCAAGGAGAGGGATCTTGAGGCCCTCCAAGCGGACGGGGCGCGAGAAAGGCTTAATAATAATTTAGCGTAACACTAGATAGAGAGGAGGAAGTTATTTTTATGAAAGATATCAGAGATTTTATTGAACAGGCAGAAGCAGAGGGAATGCTTCAGCGGATCAAGGCAGAGGTTGATTGGGATCTGGAATTATCTCATATTGCAAAACTCAACGAGGAAAAAAAAGGTCCAGCCCTCCTTTTTGAGAATGTAAAGGATTATAATTCACCGGTGATTACCAGTGTCTGCACAACCACGGAAAGGCTTTCGATCATCATGGGCATGCCAATAAATTCAACCTTGGTCGACCTTATGAGGCATTGGGTAGAAAAGGGAAAGACCAAGGTCCCCCCTAAAATAGTTGATACAGGCCCTTGCAAGGAAAATAAAATGATGGCTGAAGAGGTCGATCTTTTCAAGTTTCCTGTGCCCAAGTTTTTCCCCATGGATGGTGGACGCTTTTTCGGAACAGCCCACTTCGTGGTCACTAAGGACCCGGAATCGGATTGGGTCAATGTGGGAACTTACAGACTGCAACTCCTAGATAAGAACACTTTAGGAACCCAGTTTATTAAGGGGAAGCACTCCGATATCATGCTGAAAAAATATCAGGCAATGGGGAAACCGATGCCGGTTGCCGTTGTTGTAGGCTGTGATCCACTCATGTTCCTCATGGGCGCAGCCCGGTTGTCTGCTTTTGAATCTGAATATGATCTTGCAGGCTCTATCCGTGGGGAGCCCATTGAAGTTGTTAAGTGCGAGACGAATGACCTAATTGTCCCGGCCACATCAGAAATAGTGGTGGAAGGAGAAGTGGATGCTGATAAGTTTATGGAAGAAGGTCCTTTTGGCGAATACACGGGCTACTATTCAGGGGTAGGCTCTGATCCCAGGAACTATATAAAGGTCAATTGTGTCACCCACCGGAACAACCCCATTTTTATGGCCACAACTGTGGGTCGGGCCGTTACAGATACACACATGACCATGGCCCTCACCTATGGCTCCACCCTGTGGCAGCAGCTTGTGGCCATGAAGATTCCCGGTATAAAGGCCATCTACTGTCCGCCCGAGGGATCTGGAAGATTTTTGGCAATCATATCCATGAAACAGATGTATCCTGGACATGCCGACCAGGTGCTCACTGCAGCCATCTCAACGGAGATGGGAGCCTATGGCCTCAAAACAGTTATTGTGGTGGATGAAGATATTGACCCCTGGGATATCCCGCGTGTCATGTATGCGCTGAGCTTCAGATTCCAGCCCAACAGATCCCAGGTCATCAAACGGGGAAGATCTACGCCTTTAGACCCGTCTCTTCCTATAAATGCAAGGGAGATAACTGGCAGGTTGCTCTTAGATGCAACCATACCCTATGATTGGAAAGAAAAGCCTATACCCATAGAGCTTGATCCGGAAATTGTCAAGAAAGTGGAGGCAAGGTGGTCCGAGTTGGGGCTTTAGGATAAAAAACACCTTGATTGTTTAAAAATTTTCATTTTTTCGCTTCTTTCTACGATCCCCCGTGCCGAATATCCTTCACCTGTGTGGCGGAAAAAGAAGAGGACAGGGCTGAGATGCTCATTTCAAAAAGGAGTTGCTATTATGTCAGACAGCAATTTATTGGAAGGCAAAAAAATCCTCGTTGTGGATGATGAACCTGATATATTAGATGCATTGGAAGAACTACTATCAATGTGTGATGTTGTAAAAGCATCCACATTTGATCAGGCCAAAGGGTTTTTGGAATCCGAAAATATTGATATAGCAATTTTGGATATCATGGGCGTTGATGGCTATGGACTATTACACATTGCTAAACAGAGAAAAATAACAGCGGTCATGTTGACAGCCCATGCATTTAGTCCTGACAATCTCGTAAAATCTATCAAAGAAGGAGCCACTTCTTATTTACCTAAGGAAGAAATAACGAATATTGCAGTTTTTTTAAATGATATATTAGAAGCTCAGGAAAAAGGAAAGAATCCTTGGGAACCCTGGCAGAATAGGTTACCTTCCTCTTATTTTGAAAAGAGATGGGGCGCTGCATGGCAGGATACCAACAAGGAGTTTTGGGAGAGATTTAGGGCCAGCATTAGAGATAGGAAAAAAAATCGGCCCGAGAAAACTGATTCGTTCAAATAAAATCGTATCTGCTCAAAGAATAAGCAGTTAGAAATCCACTAGATTTTGAGCAATTACATAAAATCCAATATGAATATACTATAAGGAATTATCCCACTGAAACTTGCGTTGAACTTAGCCTATACAAACCAATTCAATTTGAGAGTGAAACTAATAGATAGTATTGCGATTGGTTCAAGGTAAGATGAAAAAATCGGTTGCTATAGTTGGTACCCTGGATTCAAAGGGCGAGGAGCATCTATTCTTAAAAGAGGTTATTGAGTCAAAAGGGTATTTGACTATTACTATTGATGTTGGAACCACTGGTTTGTCTAAATTCCCACCGGATTTTTCTGTATCCAAATCAATAAATATTAAGGGTATGGAACGATCAAATATGGTTGAAGCCATTATCGAGAAGGCGAAAAAACTCATACTTGATCTTTATCATCAAGGGAAAGTTGGGGCCATTATCTCTGCTGGTGGTGGAACAGGTACATTTGTAGGAACATCTATTATGAAGATTCTGCCATTAGAGGTTCCTAAAGTTATGGTTTCTACTGTGGTATCTCGGGACATGTCTCAGATAATAGGCACCAAAGATATCACTATAATGCATAGTGTTGTAGATATGCTCGGGTTGAACTCCATATCACGAATTATTTTAGCAAGAGCGGCAGGGGCTGTTTGCGGAATGATGTTAGCAAACAATAACAGGGGAAAAGAATTGCCACGGGTAGCATTATCCCTGTTTGGTTTTATTACCCAGGCGGCTGAAAACATAAAGTCTATCCTGGAAGAAAATCATTTTGAGGTGATTCCTTTTCATGCAAACGGTACAGGTGGAATGGCTATGGACGAGATGATGGGGGAGTCCTTTTTTGACGGTGTTTTGGATCTGGCTACCCATGAGCTGGTTGACGCAATGTTTGGTGGTTACTGTGGAGGAATTGGTCCTCAAAGGTTGCAAACACCTGTAGGTATCAATATACCAAGATTGGTGATACCAGGCGGACTTGACTCTGCTGTTCTTGAATTTGATTATAAAAATATCCCGGAAAAATATAAAGATAGAAAGATATTCTTCTACGATTTTAGGTCCGCGATCAGGCTTACTGTAGATGAATCAAGATCATTGGCAAAGACAGTCGCCTATAAATTGAATCAAAGCCATAACCCGATAAAGGTCTTGATCCCTTTAAAGGGATGGTCTGAGGCTGACAGAGAAGGGGATGTCTTGTTTGATGTGGAATCCAGCAATGCCTTCTCTAAGACATTACAGAAATTACTTAAATCAGATATTGAGGTCATTAAAGTTGACTACCATATTAATGAGAGGGCTTTTGCAGATGCAGCTGCTGATCTCATGATCAAGATGATAAAAGATCAGTGCTAATGTGAATTTTATTTCTTTAACATATCATGTGGAGGTATCTAGATATGAAGCCAGTACGCTATGACTCGGAAGAAATACAGAGATACTTAAGAGAGGGGTATTGGGATAAAACCATTCTCCCTGATTATTGGGATAGAAACGCCAGAAAATGGCCCAACAAAGAAGCTTTGGTAGATTCTCTCGGCAGTAGGCTCACTTGGGCAGAGGCCAAGCAAAACATAGATAGGATTGCTTTTGCCCTGATCAAAGATATCAAGTTGAATAGGGATGACAGTTTGATGATACAGTTACCTAACTGTATTGAGCAAGTTCTGGTGCGTCTTGCCTGCGAAAGGGCAGGGGTTTTATCTATTCCAGAAATGACAACCTTTCGTCAAACTGAATTAGCAGAAATTGCCGGACGGACAGGAGCGGTAGGTATTGTTATCCCTAAACAGTATCGAAACTTTGACTACTACCAGATGGCAAAAGAACTCCAGGCCGATTTGCCACACCTGAAACATATTATTCTTGTTGGCGAAGATATTCCTCAGGACTGTATCTCTTTGAAGGACCTGATGGAGCATCCATACGAGCAGGAATATGATCCTATTGATTTGTTTGCCAGAAAATTAGATGCCATAGAAGAGATAGGGTTTCTGGTTACTACTACCGGCACGACAGGCCTCCCCAAGCTCATTGAACACAGGATCGCCGCCCGTGAAATCTGGACAGCAAAGGCTCACGTCAGGAATTGGCAACTTGGTCCTGATGATTGTGTCCTTGCCATTGCCCCGCTTGCAGGTGCACCAGGAGGTACGCCTGCCTATGTCACCGCCCCGGTAGGCGGAGCAAAGATTGCATTGGAGTATCTGTATCGGGGAGAGGAAACCCTTAAATTTATGGAGCAGGAGAGGGTTACGGTTATTGCTATTGTGCCGACGCAGTTAGCAAGACTGCTGGAATTACCGCTGGACAGGTATGACCTGTCTTCCATGCGCTTTATCAAGACTGCTGGTGGCTATCTTCCACCGCCACTGGCCAAGGAGGCTGAAGACAGGTTTAATTGCCCAATACTAGGGACCTACGGTACCCAGGATACCGGATCAATATCCGGTGTGCCGATAACTGCATCTAAGGATCAACGATACACCACAGTCGGCAGATTGCATCCGGGAATCGAGATAAAAATATTGGACGATTCGGGGGATCCGGTGAAGCAGGGAGAGGTGGGGACCCTTTGGTTTAAAGGACCCGGTAACTCAATCGGTTATTTTAGAGACCTTGAAAAAACTATGACTGAGGCCTTCGATGAAAACGGATTTGCCACTCCCGGCGATCTGGTAACAGTTCTTGATGATGGATATTTAAAGATAATGGGTAGAAAAAAGAACATCATCATCCGTGGAGGACAGAACATCTACCCCAAAGAGATCGAAGACTATATCCTGGCATACGGGAAGGTGACCAATGCCGCTGTCGTGCCTATGCCTGATCCGGATATGGGTGAACGGGCATGCGCCTTCGTCACTCTTAAAAAAGGAGAGCAATTTACCTTTAAGGAGATGGTTGATTATCTGAATAGCAAAAAAATTGCTCCATTCAAGCTTCCTGAAAGGCTGGAGGTGGTTGAGGCATTTCCCCTTGTTGGCGAAAGTGGGAAAATAGACAACAAAGCAATGGTAAAAATGATTACGGATAAACTCAAGGAAGAAGGCAAGATATAGCTATAATGATTGCGAAAACAATACTCATCCTTGTAATGGCAGAGGAAAAGTGGGAGGAAGCTGATTTCTTGCGCCGGCAGATAGAATCGCACAGACAAAAAGCAAAGATTTTGGATATGGGTTTACTGGGAGAATCCCAGGGACCCTGTGATATTACCCGCGAAGAGGTTATTCTGGCCAGCGGGAAGAGCCCTGAGGAGGTAGCACTCATATCTGACAGGGGGAAACGAATGCCGGTCATGGTGGATGGAGCCAGGCAAAAAGTTCTGGATCTCTATTCCCATGGGGAGCTTTCCGGTATAATAAGCGTGGGCGGCACCACCGGCACGCGAATGGGCTCGAGCATTATGAAATCCCTCCCCTTTGGAATCCCAAAGTTTGCTGTCTCCAGCACAGCAGCGCTTCCAGGACTTGCTTCAAGATATATTGGCACAGCAGACATAACACTGATGCACTCGGTAGTGGAGATTGCAGGGCTTAACGACCTGATGAGAAATGTTCTGGCCAGGGCTGCCGGTGCCATTTGTGGAATGGCAGAAGGTTCGTCTAGTATTCCAGTATCTTTTCCCTCTGAAGGTGAAAAACCGTTAATAGCAATGACACATTTTGGGCCCTGTGAGGAGTGTGCAGTAAATATTAGAAAAAAGCT
>DAOVDY010000212.1 GCA_030669265.1 Desulfobacteraceae bacterium
TCCGCAGAATAATAGCTGGCCGACCTGGCCAGCTATTATACGTCATGCCCTTCGGGCAAATTTAAAACCATCCTTTTAATTTCAGCTTTTGGATGTTTAAAAAATGTATTTCTTTCGCGAAGCGATTGTATTTTTTGTTCGGCCAGGTCGGCCGAACAAAATGTCTGTGTCCATCAGCGTGGGTCAGCGGCTAATTTATTTCAACCGTGACTTTTCTTAAGTCCATAAGATTGAGTACTACCTTAGGCTAAGAAATGATGGTATTCCTTTTACCTCTTTTGCTGTGGTAACTCCCCTTATTATTGCATGTATAAGCATCTCTTCAGCCATAAGTCCTACTGTATAGTAATCAACTTCAATCTCGCCAGATGCAAGTGTAAAAACAATATCACCATCATATATCGTGTGCCCGGGACTTATAGCCTTTGTTAGACCTTTGCTCGCTATATTAGCCACAGCTGAGGCACTTTGTTTGTTTAGTTTTGCATTGGTAACAATTACACCAATTGTAGTATTCTGAAACGCTGAAATAGGCCGCTGAACTCCTTTTCTCATTAGTTTTGATGTATCTACAAATTCCATGCTTTTTTTTCCCTTCCTTGCTCCAGCCAAAATCTTTCCACTGGTTGGATCCTTTATATCACCGAAAGCATTTACCACTACCAAAGCTCCAACGATTAAACCACCATTAAGTGCATTCGCTGCAATCCCTACCCCACCCTTCATTGCTCGCTCAGTCCCGTAAAATTTGCCGACTGTTGCCCCAGTTCCTACCCCAACAGAGCCTTCAGCAACCTTTCCGTCAGTTGCTTGCTGACAGGCACGATAGCCCATATTTTTGTCCGGTCTTCTTTTTGCTGAACCAACCTTCAGATCGAAAATCGCAGCAGTTGGGACAATAGGGATTCGGGCTACTCCTACATCAAATCCACAATTCCTCTCTTCAAGGTAATCCATGACACCAGAAGCGGCGTCTAACCCGTAGGCGCTACCACCCGTAATACAGACTGCATGGACCTTTGATACGATATGAGATGTGCTCAGTGCATCAATTTGTCTTGAACTTGTGGCAAATCCACTAATATCAATTCCGCCGGTCATGCCAGACGGAGTAAGTATAACTGTAACACCTGTTAACCCCTCAAAATCTGATGCATGACCAACAGAGACTCCTTTGATATCTGTGATACTAACAGCCACGATTAATCAAATTTTTTTATGTTATTTTTTTCTAAGAGATTCCTAGGGCTACTGCCTCTTTGCCTTACTATTTCGGAAAGTATAATTCCTGCAGCGACAGATACATTGAGAGAAGTAAGGTAGCCTAATCTTGGTATGCTAACTAGATGATGGCATTGCTCTTTGACAACTCTACTTAATCCTTTACCCTCATTTCCCACTACCAAAACAAGATCCCTATTCCAGTCAAATTCATAGATATTCGTGCTGCTTTCCCCTGAAGCCCCGACTATCCAAAAATTTTTTTCTGCTAATTGTTTGAGAGTCCTTGCTAAATTAACCACTTTGGCTACAGGTAAATACGCTGATCCACCTGCTGATCTTTTATGAACAGCATCGGTGATAGAAGCAGATCTATCCTTTGGCAAAATAAGACCTTGAGCGCCAAAAAATTCAGCAGTTCTTATAAGAGACCCGAGATTCCCCGTGTCAGTAATGTGATCAGTGGCAATGAGAAGCCCATTGCTTTTATTAGCAATGGTATATTCTACCAAATCATCTAAATGGTGGTAGCTGTATCTGCTTAAGATAGCTATTACACCCTGATGGGGAAAGTCAGGTGATATTTTATCCAAATAAAGCCTATCTTTGAATCTGACCGGTATTTTTCTTTGAGTTGCGATATCCAGAATTTCTCGCAGCCGTTCAATTTTTTTTCCCTTGGCGATTAAAATTTCAACTATCCCTTTACCTTGCCTAAGGTTTTCCTTGATTGCGTTTAAACCGGATATAATCTGGGGCAAATTTCCAACCTTAATAATTATAGGTATTTGTCATATGTGGAATATCTTTTGAATGAGAGGAAAACGTCTATTTTTATTGGCCCTCTGCGCAACAATAATTGCTTCTATCTCTTTTACAGCTTGTTGTAGATCATCATTGACAATAATGAAATCGTAATCGTGACATCTTTGAATTTCCTCTACTGCCTTTTTTAACCGTAGTCCTGTATTCATTTTGTCATTCGTTGATCTCTTTTGCAGCCTCTTCTTAAGGATATCCAAAGATGGAGGGAGAATGAATATAGATAAAGACTCAGGAAATTGTCTTTTTATCTCTTGGGACCCTTGAATATCAACATCCATCAAAAGGTCTTTGCCTGAGGATAATCCCCGGCTTATGCTTGAAACAGAAGTGCCATATAGTTGATCATAGACAACGGCCCATTCAACAAATTCATGCGCCTCAATCATTTTTTCAAAATCTTCTCTGTCAATAAAGTAATAATGTAAGCCGTTAACCTCCCCCTCTCTTGGTTTTCGGGTGGTATGAGAAACGGAATAACCAACTCCTCCCATATCTTTTTTCAAAATATTCTTTATTATTGTTGTTTTTCCAGTGCCTGAGGGAGCAGTTATTATAAAAATTTGTCCTTTTTCTTTCATATTTTTTATTGTCAATTCTTTATTGTGCTCTAAGTCATGGTTATATCAAATCCTCACCCCGCATTGTACCGTCTGGGGCAAATCTTTGGGCTATGGTCTCAGATTGAATAGCAGACAGGATTACATGATTGCTATCTGTAATAATTACTGATCGCGTTCTTCTACCTTGAGTTGCGTCAATAAGCCTTTTATCATCTCTTGCCTCTTCTCGAAGTCTTCTAACTGGTGCTGAAGAGGGTGAGATAATAGCGATTACCCTTCTTGATATAATGAAATTTCCAAAGCCAATGTTAAGCAAAGTTGGATCCATAAGCTTTATCTCCCATATCTAAGTGAGCTAAAGTGCCTATTCCACATTTTGAATCTGCTCCCTTAATTTTTCTAATTCAGCCTTAATTTCTACTGCGAGTTGGGAGACCAAGGAATCCGCAGCCTTAGACCCCATTGTATTAACCTCTCTATTTATCTCCTGCAATAAAAAATCCAGTCTTCTTCCAATCAC
>DAOVDY010000132.1 GCA_030669265.1 Desulfobacteraceae bacterium
TGCGCTGATTGAGGCACTGGGCAAAGTCCCTTTGGAGGTCCTCGCTTCAGAAGACTATTTCGTTGTCTTTTCATCCGAACAGGATATCCTGGACCTCCGACCGGATATGGAAAAACTGAAAAGAGTTGATTTACGGGGCATCATTGTCACTGCAAAGGGGAATCACGTCGATTTCGTTTCCCGGTTCTTTGCACCAAAATTCGGTGTTCATGAAGACCCTGTAACAGGATCCGCCCATTGCGCTTTAATACCTTACTGGGCCAAACAACTGGGCAAAAAAAATATCCTCGCCCATCAGGTCTCACAAAGGGGCGGTGAACTTTTCTGTCGAGATGAAGGGACAAGGGTCGTCATAGCAGGTCAGGCGGTTCTCTTCATGAAAGGGATAATCACACTCTAAAAGACAGAAAATCAGAGAACGGATTACCCTTGGAAAAGTCCATGGGGCCTTGCCCATATGGAAAGTTAGTAAGAGTCAAGAGCAGACCCCAATCCTCACATTTATTGTCTCTGAATATCTTTATGCGTTCTATTCCCCGTATAATAATCCCGCGGAACGCGGGATAAAACACCCGATGCGTCTAGTCGTGCTGTCCTGGGCATGATTCATCACTTAGCACGAGCACAAAAAGATTGTAAATTGAATAATGAAGGATGTCCCCAAATCCACACTGCGATAGGCACTCATCTGACCAGCGGCAAATACGAGTTCTGCAGTGTCTATCAGGTGCGATAGTTTATCACAGAAGTGGTCTTGCCTTTAAATATTGCTGTATTCAGAGACGTGCTAAATTCAACCAGGTCCGCGGACAGATATAGCAAAAAGTAATATAAAAATATTTGTTGATTGAAAAGTATGATTTTTTTGCCAATTCCTTAACCTTCTAAAAATCATATAAAACTATAAATAAAAAAAACGTTTTTCAATAAAAAAACATAAAAAAGTAACCGTTATTTGAAAATAGCTTTTTAATAATTCAGCAATTTAAGCTGCTGGTTGACTCTGCCTTGAAAAGACAAAGGAAAAGATTATTTATCCTAAGTTATTCATCTTAAAAGAGCTCTGGCCATTATGATCTTCTCTATCTCTGTTGTACCCTCATAGAGCTCTGTGATTTTGGCATCCCTATATAGCCTTTGAACCTTATATTCAGCCAGATAACCATACCCTCCATGCATCTGAAGTGCCATATCAGCACATTTAACCACCATCTGACCACAAAATGATTTAGCAGCAGCAATAAGCTTGTGGTCAATGGTGCCATGATCAACTCTCCAGGCTGCTTCATAGACCAGATTTTTACCAGCCTGTATCCAGGTAAACATATCAGCAATCTTGAATTGGGTAGCTTGGAAAGAAGATAAAGGACTACCAAAGGCAAACCTTTTTTTTACATGCTTTATGCTTTCCTCTAGGGCTGAGCGTGCTATTCCAACTGCCTGGGCAGCTACCCCAATCCTGTTAAGATTAAAGAGATGCATAGCCTCAGCGAATCCATTTCCCTCCTTCCCTATGAGATTTTCGCAGGGTACTTTTACGTTGTTAAAAGAGAGTTCTGCGGTATCAGATGCCCTAATACCAAGCTTCCCTGTTAAATGACTTGCCTCAAATCCCTCTCGATCGGTTTCCACCATAATCATGCTATGACGTTTGTGTCTGTTTGCATGATCCGGGTCGGTTTGAATAAAACAAAGAAGATAATTTGCTCTATCTCCATTTGTAATAAACATCTTCGAGCCATTAATTATATATTCATAGCCCTCTCTGACGGCCGTTGTAGATAGAGCGCCCGCCAGATCAGATCCGGCATCTGGCTCTGTCAATGCACTACCCATAATTGATTCACCTTTTACAAGAGGAGGGAGATACCTCTTTTTTTGCTCCTCAGAGCCAAAGGCCTCCACAACTTCCGATCCAAAGACCGGAGACAAAATTGCAACAGATATACCTGCATCAATAGCAGCAAACTCCTCCTGTATCAGGCAGTGCTCTAAAATGCCCATCCCCGGGCCTCCATATTCTTCTTTTATGAAAACCCCTACAAAACCAAGTTCGGCTGCCTTTTTAAAGATTGCCTCATCAAAGCACTCATCCCTATCAAACTCTTCCGCCCTATCAGAAAACTCACCTTCGGCAAACTCCTTGGCTGCCTTCTGAATATCAATTTGTTCTTTTGTCATTGTAAAATCCATTTTTATCTCCTTAAAAATATTATCAGAGCTTTTGGCCTACTAATTGAGAAATATCTGCTCAAAGATCGCGAATACAATTAAACATACCTGAAATTCCACGGCTCACTGAGATCATGGCGCTTTTAGTCGCATTAATTCTATGCCACATCCACTTGGAATGATGGCCCAGTGTTGCGCGATTTTTCTGGAGAATACTGTTATGGCTATGATATTTCGTAATCGGAAGCGCTAGAACTTGTGTATTTCGAGCCATGTCCGGACCACATAATATTATAACAATAGACTGTTGCCCAGTATAAGAAAAAAATCCACCTTAATTGTTATTCCTCGCCTACAACCGTCATTCCAGTCCTGCACTTTGGGAGGATTTTAATTAGGGAAAGCCCCTCAACCATACCCTCAACCATAACAGGCTAAAAAATGGTTAGGCTAATCTATTTTCTAATTATATTCGTTCAATAATGATAGCCTGTCCATGTCCGCCGCCACCACACAATGCCGCGAGACCAAGTTTTAGGCCTCGCTTTTCCATTTCATGGATCAAACTGACCACTATACGGCATCCGGTATTCCCGATCGGATGACCCAGCGCGATCCCACTTCCATTTACATTCACAATCTCCCGGTTCAGACCAAGTTCTCGCTCCACTGCCAGAGAGGAGGATGCAAAGGCCTCATTGATTTCAAAGAGTTCGATATCTTCAAGCCTGTAGCCTGTCTGTTTCAAAAGCTTCTTAATAGCCGTCACGGGGCCAATACCCATAATTCGGGGATCCACCCCAACTGCTACCGATCCCACAATTCTCCACTTCCTTTTCATGCTCAACTTGTCTGCCATCTCTCCTGATAGCACCAAAACTGCAGAGGCCCCATCATTGATACCCGATGAATTTCCTGCTGTGACGGAACCTCCGCTTTTGAAGGCAGGCAGTAATTTACTAAGGCCCTCCATGGTTGTCTCCGGCCTGGGATGTTCATCAGTGTCTACTATCTTTGAATCTTTTCCGCTTTTCCCAGGGATAACAACAGACACAATTTCATCCCTAAATCGTCCTTCTTCAAGGGCCTTTTTGGCTCTCATCTGGCTTGTGTAGGCAAACTCATCCTGATCTTCCCTGGAAATATGGTACTTTTCGGCAACATTTTCTGCTGTCATGCCCATCATGAGACCGATGTTGTGATCCATCAGGCCGTCCCATACACCGTCGGATAATTCTTGATGCCGGAGCCGCAATCCCCATCTCGCATTTTTGATTGAATATGATACATTGCTCATGCTTTCTCCGCCTCCGGCTATAATTGCATTTGCCTCACCCAGTCGGATACTCATAGATGCGATTCTGATCGCTTCCATTGACGAACAGCAAGCTCGATTCACATGTATCGCCGAAACATGATCAGGTATGCCTGCTTCTAACGCCGCACCCCGTGCCAGCCCGTTCTCATCGCTTCGAACCATCACAACACCCCAATAAATGTCATTCAGTCTTTCTTTAGGGCAGCTTACCCGTTTGCACACCTCATCCATTACCGTAGCAGCCAATTTGTGGTTCAAAACATCTCTGAGGGATCCACCAAATATGCCAATTGGGGTTCTTACCGCAGAAACAATGATTGGATCTCTTTTATCCATCAGTTAGCCTTCTCCTTTTATAGAAGATTGCCCAAGGGACAACCATCAAAAAAATAATATTAAATGGAATTTTATCAAAGCTCAATTATTTCAACTTGTTGAGGAAAATCCTCTGATACATGATTTTTGCATTTAACTCTTTTACAGAATTACATATAAACGATCACTTTCCTTTAAATTTAGGGGGCCTCTTTTCTAAAAAGGCTTTCAATCCCTCTTTTTGATCCTCGGTGCTGTAGAGTAATGAAAATCCAAGTCTTTCCAGTTCCAACGAATCACTCAAGCTCAAATTGATACCTGTATCAAGGACCTGTTTTGCAATCTCAACTGAAAAAGATGGTAAATACCAAAACTTTTTTGCAAAATCCTTTGCCTCCCTGATAAGGATTTTCTCCACCACCACCCTATTTAATAATCCAAATTGATAGGCCTCCATAGCATCAATGGGATCTCCCGTTAAG
>DAOVDY010000216.1 GCA_030669265.1 Desulfobacteraceae bacterium
GATATTTTTGATAAACAGATCGAAATTTTGCAGGAAAAACTACATTTACTACAGCCTCCAAAAGAAAAGATTATGGATGAGTTTCAAAAAGCCCTTCATTCTTTCAAAATTGCCCAGACCACCTCTGCTATTAATTGGCTAAAGGAATGCAAAACCTTTTTTTCTTCTAAATATTGAGCCACTAAGTCCCTGGCCCAGACCTGGGATGCAATGACTTATTTTTATAGCGCCGCCTCTTTAAGATTAAAGGATTAATAGATTATTACAATCATATCGCGCCAGGGCGGGCACAAAGACACAAAGGATATTAAATGGTCAATAAAAAATTCTAAATTATATAATTTTAGTGCCCGCCCTGGCGCGACTTCCGTGGAATAAGCTGTTTACGCTGTAAGGTGCATCAAACAGGTGCCGTAGATCAAAGCCCTCTCAAATCAGGCCTGCCCGCCATCCGGCAGGCGGGTCTGGGCCATGGACTTCGTGTCTTGCTCCGCCCCGTTCCGGGTCGGGACGGGGGTGGCTGAATAGTACCTTTTTCTTAAGATGAAAGTGGAAAAAAGATGTCTATAGAAAACATTATTGTGCTTATTAAGGGTGGAGGCGAAATGGCCAGCGGTGTCGCTCACCGATTAAGCAGGTGCCATTTCAGGGTTTGTATGACCGAAATATCCAAACCCCAAGCAGTGAGAAGAGAGGTCTCCTTTTGT
Organism: Desulfobacteraceae bacterium; assembly: GCA_030669265.1. GTDB lineage: Bacteria > Desulfobacterota > DSM-4660 > Desulfatiglandales > B25-G16 > B33-G16. The sequence goes on from DAOVDY010000216.1 coordinate 708, forward strand.
GAGGCAGTTTATGAGGGGAAAAAAACGGTCGAAGGGATAACTGCCAGACTTGTAGACTCTTACGACCAGATTCCAGAGATATGGGATAGTGGTCAGATACCGATCATTGTAGATCCAGATACAAATATTAAGGAATTTCTAAAGCCAGACATTCTGGTTGATGCCACTGTTGCCAAGAAAAATCTTGGGACAAAGATAACAGATGCCCCTCTGGTCATAGCCTTGGGGCCTGGCTTCTACGCAGGAAAAGATGCTCATCTAGTGGTAGAAACCAATCGAGGCCACAACCTGGGAAAAATTATAGAAGAAGGAGAGGCGGAAAAAGACACCGGTATCCCCGGGTCGATTGCCGGTTTCTCGGTGGAAAGGGTTCTCAGGGCTCCTGGAAATGGCATACTGTCAAATTTAATGGAGATCGGAGCCTCGGTTGAGGCCGGAGATATGGTAGCCTCTGTCAATGATTTTCCCATTACAACAAAGTTTGAAGGTATTATTCGAGGTCTTTTGAGGGACGGGGCTGAAGTATGGAAGGGAATGAAAATAGGAGATGTAGATCCGAGGGGAATTAAGGAATATTGTTATACTATCTCCGATAAGGCGAGCGCAATAGGAGGTGGGGTATTAGAAGGAATACTATCTAATCTCAATCGGTGAGGCCTGTAAATAACAAGGGAAAAAATTTGACGTCTATTAAAATCATGAGTAGTTTAAAAGAGGCTCTCGACATTCACTCAAAGGATGTGATTAGCATCGTGGGCGCCGGAGGTAAAACCACCCTCATGTTTGCCCTTTCTCGAGAGCTGTCTATGCATGAAAAGGTTGTCATTACCACTACAACAACTAAAATATTTCCTCCTTCCTCATCCGATACCCCTTATCTGCTTATCTCACAAGAAGAAAAGGAGATAGTAGATTTCATCCTAAAAAAGGCAGGCGCATTGGGCCATATTACAATCGCCTCCAAGATGTTAGCCGGCTCTGGTAAATTACAAGGGATTAACCCATTACTGATTTCAAGATTAATTACATTGAGCCCGGTGAATTATATTATTATTGAGGCAGATGGGGCCTCTCGAAAACCGCTGAAGGCCCCTGACCCTTTTTTTGAGCCCGTAATTCCTCAACAAACCTCTCTGGTAATACCTGTAGTTGGCATTGATGCCTTAGGTTGTGCTTTGTCAGAAGAAAACGTTTTTAGATCAGAGATCGCATCGAATTTGACAGGGCTATCATTGGGTAAGCCTATCTCAGCAGAGGCCATAGTTACCCTGATTCTTCACCCCTCTGGCATAACAAGGGGAAGCCCTGAACAGGCCAGAATTATCCCCGTCATTAACAAGACCGATTTACCTGCTGACCTTTCAGACGCAAGAGATATAGCCTGTAAGATCTTAAAGGCAAACCATCCCCAGGTCGATCGAGTTGTCCTGAGCCAGGCTCAATTATACCCTCCGGTGGCAGAGGTAGTTTTTAAAAGGTAATCATATGGGAGATATATTTAAGGAAATTGCGATAATCAAATCCGAAGGAGGCAGTGCCGCACTTGCTACTGTAATAAAGGCAACAGGCTCCACACCCAGAGAAGCAGGATCAAAGATGTTAATAAGGAGCGATGGCACTATTGTCGGTTCGATAGGGGGAGGAAGCCTTGAAGCTACTATCTGCCGAGAGGCCATGAATATAATAAAAAAGGTCAAACCTAAGGTTCTGCACTTTAACCTGACAGAGGAAGAGGTAGCAGGAGATGGAATGCTCTGCGGTGGAACCATGGATATCTTCATTGAACCTATTTTATCTGAACCCACTCTTTTCATTTTTGGAGCTGGACATATCTCCTTATCCATCTCCAAGATTGCCAAGATAGTTGGTTTTAAGGTGATTGTTGTTGATGATAGGGCAGAGTTTGCTAATGTTGAAAGATTTCCCGATGCAGACCAGCTATTCGCTGAAAATTTCTCAGAGGCATTCTCAAAGCTCAAGGTCAATAGATCATCCTATATAGTAATAGTGACGAGGGGCCACAAATTTGATGAAAAGGTTCTGGAGTGGGCAATAAAATCAGAGGCATGTTATCTGGGGATGATAGGCAGCAAAAAAAAGAATAACACCATCTTTTCCAATTTACAGTCCAAAGGAGTCTCTAAGAAGTTATTAGAAAGTGTTCATGCCCCTATCGGTCTGGAAATTCATGCGGAAACGCCTGAAGAAATAGCAGTGAGCATTATGGCCGAGATTATCAAAAACAGAAGAGAAAAGGACCATACGTTAAAGACCTGACCCCCCATCACTAGTTGATTAAATAAATTTCTTAGTTGTTTAGCAGCATCCCCTTTATCAAGACGGCTCAACCCCAACATCGCAGAACAATCACTATTTTAATAAGCTGCTT
>DAOVDY010000171.1 GCA_030669265.1 Desulfobacteraceae bacterium
GTCTTTGAAACCCAAAAACCTCAACACTGGGAAATAAATGCTCCTGATGGGAAAAGCTATGATGTTTACGATTACCCCTTTACTGATATTGATGGTTCTTTGCTAGTGCTGGATCTGAGTATTGATGTGACTGAGAGAAAAAATATGGAGCAGGAGCTACGGAAGCGTATGGAACAGATACAATATCGTCTGGACCTAGAAGAGGCATTAGCCAAAACATCAAGGCTGCTCATTTCTTCAGGAAAAGTAGATCTCCATGAAGTTTTAAAAATTATAGGTGAAGCTATTGCAGTAAATCGAGCTTACATCTTTCAATTAAGGGATAATAGTCAGAAAGCAGACATGACTTATGAATGGTGTAGCCTTGGAACGAAATCTCAGATAGATAATTTACAGGATATTGAGCCAGCCCAATTTCCGTGGTTAATGAATAAACTCATGAATGGTGAAAACATAGCCGTATCTGATATAGAAGACCTTCCTCCTGAAGCTATCCTGGAAAAAGAGGAATTTCAAGCAGAAGATATCAAGTCTCTTCTCAGTGTTCCTTTTTATTCTCCAAAAGGAGCATTACTTGGATTCATTGGATTTGATGATACGGAAAAATGTCGTACTTGGGCTGTGGAGGATATCCGAGCTATGCGTATAGTTGCGGAGATGATAGGGACCTACTTAGAGCGTAAGCATACAGAGCAATCATTAGACGAATCAGAATACAAATATTCAACGTTAGTGGAAAATGCGCAAGATGCGATAGTTATTTATCAAGATTGGATCCTGAATTTTGTTAATGACGCTACATCAGGCTTGACTGGTTATACAAGGGAAGAATTGATCGGTATGTCAATTGCAGATTTATTAGCTCCTGAGGTCAGAGAAAAGCATATCCAACGTTACAAAGCACGTCTTAAAGAAAAAACAATCCCTACTTATTTTGAAACAAAAATTTTATGCAAGGATGGGACAATAAAGGACGTGGATTTATTTGCAAAAAGTATCAAATATCATGGTAAACTCGCAACTATGGCCATTGCCCGTGATGTTACCGAGAGAAAGAGGATGGAAGAAGAATTACAGAAAATTCAAAAACTTGAAAGTGTTGGTATGCTTGCAGGTGGTATTGCTCATGATTTTAATAACATATTGACTGCTATTATTGGCAATCTTTCTCTTGTAGAATTATATACAGAATCCGGAAATGATGTTTCATCCCTATTAAAAGAGATAAAAAAAGCATCCCATCGTGCAAAGAATATAACACAGCAGTTAATTACTTTTGCTAAAGGTGGAGCACCAATTAAAAAAGGTGCTTCTGTCTCAAACATACTGAAGGATATAGTATACTTATCTTTAAGTGGCTCTAATGTAAGGTGTGAATTATCTATTTCAGATGACTTGTGGTGGTCAGAGCTGGATGAAGGGCAAATGAATCAAGCAATGAGCAATATAATGATCAACGCTGATCAAGCCATGCCTGAAGGTGGGATAATTAAGCTTAATGCTGAAAATGTAACGATAACAGAAGAAGATGGGTTACCTTTACAGAATGGTAAATATGTAAAAATATCAGTTGTGGACCAAGGGACAGGGATACCTAAGGAATATCTTCAAAAGATATTTGATCCTTATTTCACTACTAAACCAAAAACAAGTGGGCTAGGCTTAGCAATCAGCTATTCCATTATTAATAAACATGGTGGATATATTACAGTAGAATCTGAGGTCGGAGTTGGTTCAACTTTCATAATTTATCTTCCTGCAAGACAGAAAGAGATCTTTACAGTAGAAAAGGTTTTAGAAGAAAAGGTTATAGAAGAAAAGTTTCATACCGGCAGAGGACATATATTACTCATGGATGATCAGCAAGGAGTTAGAGATACTGCCAGAGAAATGTTGTTATATCTTGGATATGAAGTTGAGGTTGCTAAAGATGGTGCCGAAGCAGTAGAACTATATAAAAAGAAAAAAGACGCAGGTCATGGCTTTGATGTTGTTATATTAGATTTAACGATACCGGCAGGTATGGGAGGGCAAGAAGCGATTCTAAAACTCCATCAAATAGATCCCAAGGTCAATGCAATTGTTTCAAGCGGATATTCAAATGATCCGGTAATTACCGGCTATAAAAAATACGGCTTCAATGGTGTGATGGCTAAGCCATATGAAATAAAAGAACTGGATAATGTATTGTATAACGTGATAAATCGAAAAAAAGAACCTTCTGCTAAGACTTAATTATCTCCCTTTGTCAAATAGTTTCTGTTTAAATCAAAAAAATAAGAGTCATAATGGCAAGGGATTTCCCCTTTTTTTACTTTTTTCGCGAGGGGCCTTTTCTTAAAGTGTTCAATCTTTTCCTGAAGCCGGTAAGACGACTTAGTATCTTAATTCTCAATTTTGTGCTTTTTCTGGCAGAAAATTTTTAAACCTTTTTGCGTTCCGCCGGGTTAGGCGGATAATAAAGATATTACGGCCGGCTTGATGCCGTGCCGGATCAGGAGGGCCACGCATCCATTGGCTCTTGCCGCATCATGACAGTTATGAATTAGCTTGTTCATCAAAAAAAGTTTTTCAGATGGAATTAAAACCGGGAGAAAAAAAAACGATTACAGCCACAGTTTTACCTCGTCACAGACCGATTCAGATTCTTGAAATAGGCCAAATAGGGGCAAAATAATTTATTGACAGGTCTGACCTCGCAGGCCGCAAAATTTCATTTTGACCTTATAAATTTCCATCATTCTTATAATTTACCCACAACACTCCCGCTCATTAAACACAATGAAATCCGGAAGCCTTATTGTTACAAAACTGACATTGGAAATACAATATCGTAATAATCAAAAACAATATTGTATTATTCAATCTGATTTATATATTGACAGACTATGAAACAATCATTAAATCAATTGATTATATTATGAAAATTGAAGAAATGTGGCAAGGCATCAATTATGCATAATCTGCCGTTAAATCAATTGATTATGTTATGGAAATTGAAGGAATGTGGCAAAGCAGCAATTATGCATAATCTGCTCTTCAAGATTTAAGATAACCGTTTGAGAGTGTTATATTTCAGTAAGTATCATGGGACGACTAGAGCTAAAAGTCAATAATAGGCCATCTTTTGTAAAAAAAATACCTGGATAAAAAAGGAGTAAGCCATGAAAAGACATATTATTTTTTTATTATGCACTTTTATGCTTATCTTTTCTGCCTGTGGTGGGACTGACATTATTAATGAAGGAGAGACAGGACTTTCCCTAAACCTCACTGATTCGGCAACTGAAGACTATAATGCAATCTGGGTGACTATCTCTGAGATTGAAATTAGAAAAGAAGGCGAAGAGTCAGAGACTATATCTTCTGAAGATGGGAACTTACCTATTACAGTTGATCTATTGAGTCTGCAAAATGGCATTACTACGTCATAAGGATTAGTTGATCTTGGACCAGGGCATTACACACAGATCAGGCTACATCTAGGGATAGAAATCAGTGAAATCATTGGTAGTGAGACGGTCCAATTAGATTATGCTCCCCAATATGCTAACTGTGTTTATGAAGA
>DAOVDY010000218.1 GCA_030669265.1 Desulfobacteraceae bacterium
ATAAATCCTGTGCTTTGTAAGGGGTGCGGTCTCTGTGTCGCTTCCTGCAGATCAGGCGCTATACACCTGAACGGGTTTGATGAGGGTCAGATTATGACTATGATTAATCAAGTGAGTGCCTAATAAGGAATGGAGTATTGGAGTGAGGGAGTAATGGAGGAATGAAAAAATGCCAATCCACCATTCCATTACTCCAATACTCCACTTTTAAAGGAAGGGAAAGAACATGAATGACTGGGAACCGAAGATTACAGCATTTCTCTGTGCATGGTGTAACTATGCTGCTGCTGATTTAGCTGGCATAAATAGAATCCAGTATCCCCCTAACATTCGGACCATCAGGGTACCATGCTCTGGAAGGGTAAGCCCAAAGTTTATTTTATCGGCATTTATGCATGGCTCTGATGGAGTCTGGGTTTCGGGGTGACACCCTGGAGAATGTCATTACCTGGAAGGTAATTATTATGCCAGACGGAAATTCGCACTTTTAAATAATTTTTTAGATTATATGGGAATAGAGCCTGAGAGGTTGCATTTCTCGTGGATATCATCGGCAGAGGCAGGAAAATTCGCAGAAGTAGCTACTGAGGTGATTGAAAATGTAAAGAAAATTGGCCCTATAAAAAAGCTTGTTAAAGAAAGGGCCAAGGTAGCCTAATGATAAAATATGTAGATACAATAAGAGAGATAGCAAAAAAGATCTTGGAGGAAAAAACTGTCGATCTAATTATTGGTTTTAAAAAGGGGACACTTCCCTTGATGACAGAGCCCGTCTTGATAAATGATGTAGAAAAAACAGGCCAATTATACTGGGATAGTTTCTGCAGCATGAACCTTGCCAATTATCTCCCTAAAAGGGGAGAGAAGATTGGGATCATAGCCAAAGGTTGCGATTCAAGGAACATCGCAGTACACATCGTAGAAAATCAGATCAAAAGGGAACAGCTTTATATAATTGGGGTTCCCTGCAAGGGAATGATCGATAGAAGAAAGATAATCTCTTTTCTGGGCGGCAAAGAGATACAAGAGGTCATTGAATCGGATGAGGATATCACGATCAAGGGAGAGGGTTTTGAGCATACACTAAAAAAGGATGATTATTTGCAAGATAATTGCAAAACATGTATGCACAGAAATCCAGTAACCTATGATGCCATAGTAGGGGATTTGGTAGAGGAAAGAAAGGATCCTGATCCTTATGATGATGTACAGGAAATAGAGGGAATGGGATCAGAGGAAAGGTGGGGATTCTTTTCAAATCTTATTAAGGACTGTATTCGCTGTTATGCCTGCCGAAATGCTTGCCCACTGTGTTACTGTCCTACCTGTTTTGTGGATGAATCAGACCCTCAATGGGTAGGAAAAAGCAGTGATCCTACTGACACTATGACCTTTCATATGCTGAGAGCATACCACTGTGCAGGTCGCTGCACGGACTGCGGTGCATGCCAACAAGCCTGCCCAATGGATATAAATGTGAGGAGTTTTACCAGAAAGTTAAACAAGGATGTTCTTGATCTCTATAGCTGTGAGGCTGGATTAAGCATAGAAGAGAGGCCACCTCTTGATACTTATAGACCTGACGATTATGATAAATTTATCAGATAAGGTATATCTGCTCAAAAATGTAACGAACCTTAGGCGCATTAAGGAGGACATGGGTGTCTTTTTTTGCTTATGCCCTTCGAACAGGGCGCCTTGCCATGTCGTTTCAAAATGGTTTATAGCAACTCGGACTTAGAATCATATGATCCGTCTGTATAAACCATTTTGAAACGACAACTAAGCTTAAACTATATTTAAGGGCATAACAAAAAAAGACACCCATGCCCTCTCGATATCTATTAAACCGAATATTATGATAAATTTATCAGATAAGGTGAAGGATGAGTGATAAAATAATTCAAAAAGAAGATTTGCCTGGTATTTTAAAGTCCTTGAAAGAGACTTATGAGGTATTTGCACCCGTTAAGGAAAATGATTTCTATAGCTTTAAGCCCTTAAAAGATAAGGAAAATGTAGACTTAAGTTTCACAAACACACACCTCTCGCCAAAATCATTGCTATTTCCTCAATCAGAGAGGATATTTGAATTTAGTCTCGATGAGAAAGACGAAGATGGCAATATAGTAAAAGAGTCGCTAAAAGATTACCCACCTACAGTGATATTTGGTATTAGGCCATGTGATGCAAAGGCCTTGAGATTAGTGAATGTGAACTTTGACAATCCAGAATTTAAAGATCCATGGTGGGTCAAACGCATGGAGTCAATGACATTCATAGGACTTGGATGTAATGAACCTTCCGGTACCTGCTTTTGTACATCTGTTGGTTGCGGGCCTTTTAAAGAAGAGGGCCTGGATGTTCTCCTTTTTGATCTTGGAGAACGTTTTCTGGCAAGGGCACTCACAGAGAAAGGTGAAAAACTCTTAAAGAAGGCGGGAGTAAATAAGGATGCGGACAGCAATATACAGAAAAAGGCTCTCGCTCTGAAAGAAGAAGCTGAGAAGAAAATAAATAGTAGTGTACCTACAGATGAGCTAGAGAAAAAGAAAATTAATGATCTTTTTAATGCCCCTTTCTGGGATGATGTTGCCTTTGCCTGCATAAATTGCGGCACCTGTACCTTTTTATGCCCTACCTGCTGGTGTTTTGACATACAAGATGAGATCACAAAAAAGAAAGGGGATAGGATAAGAAACTGGGATAGCTGCATGTTTCCACTATTTACCCTTCATGCCTCAGGGCATAATCCACGATCTGAAAAGGTGCAAAGGGTAAGGCAGCGATTTATGCATAAATTAAAATACTATGTAGACAAATATAATAATGGAGTTGCGTGTGTTGGTTGTGGAAGATGTGTTAAATATTGTCCCGTAAATATTGACATACGAGATGTCTTCAAACTTATGAATGACCTGTGAATAAAAAATACTTAAAGTGCCTGAATTTTAATCCGCCGTAAGCCTGCCCGCCGGACGGCAGGCGGGTCTGGCGGGTAAAAGTGAGCTAAATTTAAGGAGCGCTAAAGAGGACAGTATAGGACTTTAGGCA
>DAOVDY010000016.1 GCA_030669265.1 Desulfobacteraceae bacterium
GAGCTGGCCGAGGCTGTCATGCCCAAACCTAAAGAATAAGTTAAAAAATAAACAATAGAAGTAATAAAAGAAAAAATCCAGAAGGCGACTTCTGGATTTTTTCTATTTTAATAGAGAGTTGATCTCTCTTTTTATTTTAGCTATAAGGATAATTATATTTATCGATATTTAATTTAGAAGGGAGAAAATAATGAAACATATTGAGGTACAAATTGAGGAGGGACTTGGCACTATTACCTTAAACAGGCCTCCTGTGAATGTTCTTAATATTGAAATGATGAATGAAATAAATGAGACACTTAAAGATTGGACAGAAAAAAGGGATCTCAAGGTAGTTCTTTTTAATGCAAATGGCAAGTGCTTCTCAGCTGGTGTGGATGTGGCAGAACATATAGGTGATCTGGTACCAAAGATGATCGAGAGTTTTCATGGTATGTTTCGACTGATGGATCAATTAGGTGCGGTTACTGTAGCTTCTGTCTACGGGTCTTGTTTAGGTGGGGGGTGTGAGCTGGCGGTTTTTTGCGATTTGGTAATTGCAGATGATACAGCAAAATTTGGACAGCCTGAGATCCAAGTGGGAGTGCTTCCCCCGATTGCTGCCCAGATAATGCCAAGGATTATTGGAAGAAAAGCTGCTATGGATTTGATTCTTTCAGGTCGGATTGTCTCTGCACAGGAGTCAATGGGTATGGGACTCATAAACAAGGTAGTTGCAAAAGGTGATTTATCTCGGGAAACGGATGAATTCATAGAGCCTTATCTATCTCTGAGTGCTGAGGTTATAAGCATTACAAAAAAGACTATAAAAGCTGGTCTGAGAGATGACTTTGAACCTTCATTAAAGGTTATTGAAGAAATATATTTTAATGAATTGATGAGGACAACTGATGCCCAGGAAGGATTAAAGGCATTTCTAGAGAAGAGGACTCCTGAGTGGAAGAACTGTTGAGTGCTAGAGACTCGAAACCCTGGCCCAGACCTGGCATGCAAGGATTAGTTATAGACTCCAAGCTCCAAAAATATTTCCGAAACAGGATCATTTTCCTGTGACGTCGCGCCAGGGCGGGCTTGAAACTTGTAATCCCGATTTATCGGGGTATCAAGTATCCAGTGAATTATGAAAAGATTTATTTCTTTACTTCTCATTATAGGTATTTTTGGCTGTGCTGGTGGTAAAAAAGAGATAAGGGTTAGCAGTTATAAAAAACCGGCTATAGTATTGCCAAAAACAGTGGATGGCCGTGTACCCAAATCATATTCGGTAAACGGGGTAACATATTATCCTCTTTTAAGTGGAGAAGGATTTGTTCAGGAAGGCATGGCTTCATGGTATGGGAAGGATTTCCATGGAAAGAAAACTTCCAATAGAGAGACGTATAATATGTATGATAAGACTGCTGCCCATAAAACATTACCATTTGGAACGTATGTAAGGGTAGAAAATCTGTCAAATCAAAGAGAGGTTATCGTGAGGATTAACGATAGAGGCCCTTTTGCTAAAGGGAGGATTGTTGATCTATCGTATGGTGCTGGTAGACAGATAGGATTGGTTGGCCCTGGAGTAGCAAGGGTACGCCTGGTTGCCTTATCAAGGAAGATTGGCCGGATTAAATCAGGTAATGACTATATGCCACTCGTAGAGGCAGCGGATTTTAGGAAAGGAAAATTTACTATACAGGTTGGCGCCTTTGAAAATAAGGATAATGCACAAAGCTTAGTAGAGCGCCTCAGAGTTATCTTTAGTCATGTTACTATAACAACATATGTGTCGCCTCAAGAAAAAACTCTTTACAGGGTTAGGGTATCCCTTTCTAACGATTTAACCGGGGCCAATAAAATGGTAGATAAATTGAAATATCTTGGATTTTCAGAGACTTTTATCGTAGCGCTTTAGCCCTTATGATTGATTTTTTTCCGGAGAACACCAGAGGTTCGAAACACAACAACTTTTCTTGCCCTTAGCCTCAGGTCTTCTTTGGTTTGAGGATTTCTTCCTTTTCGAGCCGCTTTATCTTTGACAATGAATTTCCCAAAGCCGCTTATGAGGAGATTTTCTTTTTTTGCAAGTGTTTGCTTGATTATTTCTAACAAACTTTCTACAACCCTTCTTGATTGGTTTTTGCCTAGACCCACCTGATTGTAAATATTATCTATGATTTTTTCTTTGGTTAAGGTCATGCAATGTTCCTCCTTCATTTTCTGGTTTGTATTAATTTGTAACACCACACCTTCTGGGTGTGGATTCTTTACTATTGGAAGCCAAACTTTTCTTTAAGTTTCTGACAGACAACGTCAGGAACAAGACCCCTAATAGCCCCCCCTAAGCTAGCTGCCTCTTTTATTATAGTAGAACTGGTATAGAGCCATTTGTAGTCAGTCATCATGAAAATTGTTTGTATATTTTTATTTAACTTCCTGTTCATTAATGACATCTGAAATTCATACTCAAAGTCTGAGAGTGCTCTCATTCCTCTTAAAACTATATTGGTTTTTTTACTGTCCACGTAGTCAACAAGCAAACCATTAAAGGAGTCGATATAAATCCTTTCATCGTTTTTAATTGATTTCTGTATAAGATCCATCCTCTCATCCAATGTAAAAAGAGTTTTTTTCATGGGGTTGGAGGCAACGGCAATGGTAATAGAATCAAACATGGTAAGAGCCCTTCTCACGATACTGAGATGACCGTTTGTTATAGGATCAAACGAGCCAGGATATATGGCCATTTTGCCCATCTTAACTTTCCTCATGATTAGAGTAAAAACCTATTACTGTTGAGCCATACGATTTCGTTATTTTTAGCTGAAGGCTGTAAAGATTTATAGGAAATGGATCATTGGCATTTTTTGATGATTCAACAACTATCCTGCTGTCTTTCGCCAATAGTTTTATATCTATTAATTTATGAATCGTGGGCCTAATGTATCCCTTTCCATAGGGAGGATCAATAAATACCAAATCGAATTGATCACACCCAAGATCCTGGATATGGGACAAACCATTCGGCAATTTCTCTCTTATAATCGTTGAAAGCCCATCATAGCCGCATATAGTGAGGTTATTTTTTATTATAGCAACGGCCCTGTGTGAGTTATCTACAAACACAGCGTTTTTGGCACCTCTACTGAGGGATTCTATCCCCAAGCTACCTGTGCCAGAAAATAGATCAAGTATTCTAAGATTAGTTAATGTCTGGCCTAATATGTCAAATATAGATCCCCTCACTATATCCGAGGTGGGCCGTATAGTAACCCCTTTGATTTTTGCTAGCCGACGGCCCCTGATCATGCCGCCAGTTATTCTCATAATGTTTTAAAGTTATTAGTACTCGCCCGCCTCGTCCCGCAGATCGGGACGGGCAGGCCTAAAATAAGTGAAAGTAAGCCCGAGGGCAACAATTTACTGACATTACCCAAATTTTCATAATTCATTTTTTATACTCTTTTCACTTTTCTCAAGAGAGCAATCAATCACAGACTGAGCTCTCTTTGTAGATCTACGAACTCGATGATAGAGTGTTATTGAAGGACCTGATATAATATACATAGTAGAGAAAAAGAACAACATTAAGGCTGGTTTGTAAGCCACAACAATAAAAAGAAGGATGGTGGCTACCAGAACATTAAAGGGTTTTTTCTTAAAAAGTTCGAGCTCTTTAAAACTGAGATAATCAATTGTGCTGACCATAAGAAATGATAGGAGATAAATAGCGCTTATAATAATAATATGTTTGTTTTCGGCAAGGCCATCTAAGGAATTTATAAAAAGCACTAGGGTGGCAATAAAGATAGCTGCTCCAGGAATAGGTAATCCTTTGAAGTGATGAGATTCGAGATTGTTTTTTTGAATATTGAACCTGGCAAGTCTCAAGGCGCCACAGATAACATACAGAAACACAGCCAGCCAACCAAATCTTCCAAATGATTGTAGTGACCACTCAAAGGCCAGTAATCCGGGAGCAACACCAAATGCAACCAGATCTGATAGAGAATCATACTCGGTGCCAAATTGACTCGTTGTATTGGTAAAGCGAGCAATTTTTCCATCTAGTCCATCGAATATAAAAGAGATAAGAATAGCAATGGCTGCAGCATCATATCTGCCTTGGATAGCAGCAATAATGGCATAGAATCCGCTAAATAAGCTACAGGAGGTAAATAGGTTAGGAAGGATGTAAATTCCTTTTTTATTCCTCTTTTTTGATTTATTTTTTGTTTTCAGTCTCACCAAGATATCCTATAATTGTTTTACCAGCCTTAACTTTTTCACCTTTTTTAACCTTGATTTCGCAATCAGTCGGAAGATAGACCTCAAGTCGTGAGCCGAACCTGATGAGGCCAAATCTTTGACCTGTTTCGACATAATCTCCCTTTTTCACCCAACAGGCGATCCTTCTGGCAATGAGACCAGCGATCTGAACAAAGATAATCTTTTTATTATTATCTGTTTCTAAAGTGACAATATTATGTTCATTATAGATAGATGCTTTATCTCTGTTAGCTGAAAAGAATTTTCCGGGGTGGTAGGATAATCGAGCGATTTTGCCCTTAATGGGGACCCTGTTAATATGGGCGTTAAAGATAGACATGAATATACTTATCTTTATTGCCTTATCTTTCAGTCGTAAGTCTCCATTATGCAGATTCTCTATTGATAGTACCGTTCCGTCTGCTGGTGTAAAAACTGCCCTTTCGTCATTTACATGTATTCTCTCAGGATCTCGAAAGAAGTAGATAGTGAATAAGGTTAATACTGCCAGAGGAATAGCTAAAAATTGCCAATTAAGAATGAAAAATATAGATGTCAACACTATTCCAATAAGTATAAAGGGAATTCCTTCCCAGGCAACTGGCAGCTTATTGTTTATTTTTCTGTATCTCAATTATCAGATTCCTGTAAAATTACGTACTCCCTTTGATTTTAGGATTTAGTATAAATTTAAGTATTTGTCAATATTACATTTATTAGATTTTAACATATTGCATTTAAGAAGTAACGAAAGTTAATAAGCGAGCAAAGATATTGATTCAAATAAATGTATACCTTTTGTCTTTAGCTCACTTTCTCTGATAGGCGAATATCTGCCTCTCTGAGATAGATGGGAACAAGTTCGTCTAAATTGTCTGAGCCCCTTTTTTTAAGCTCTTTTAATCCCAGAATACCTAAAGATGAGGCCTTAAGGTTCCACAAATTTGCAGGTGCTAATATCTTTTTTTCCCCAAATTGTTGTTTTAAGGTTGGCCCTTGGTTATTAAAATCATTGCCGATAAAAATTGTTTCCTTTTCAATTATGGAACCAAGGTCATTAATTTTTAGACATGTATCTTCTTTGCACCTCAACAAATGGCCATTCGCACTCCACCTAAACAGGGCAGTAAATACCTCTCCTTTGCGTGAAGTTACAAGAGGGCAGATATCTTCACTTAAATAAGGAAGTTGGCTCGCCATGGCTGCTAAGGTGGGAACGCCAATTATTGGTATGTCAAGGCATTGAGAAAGTCCTTTTACAACGGACAGGCCTATTCTAATTCCGGTAAAGCTCCCGGGCCCCAACGCAACGATTAATCCCTCGATGTTGTGAGGCTCAAGGCCAACTTTAACAAGCAGGTCATCAATGGAGGGCATGAGATTGCTAAAATGACTTGGACCCGAAGGGAGGGTGTATTCACCTAAAACAATTTCATCCTTCATTACTGCTACACTATACTGTTTGGTTGAGGTATTTATTGAAAGTAGATTCAAAATTTTACATTCATTTGGTGATTATTCTTACTAGATCGTTGTAAAAGACGATGGCCATTAAAAGGATGAGAAGAAATAAACCTATCTTCTGGGCCATCTCCCTTTTTTTGATACTTAAAGGTTTCCTTATTACAATTTCTATCAAAAATAAGAGTATTAGACCGCCATCTAAAACTGGTACTGGAAGAAGGTTTAGTATAGCGAGATTAATACTTATAACAGCCATAAAAGGGAGGAGATAACTTAAATTTTGTTTTGCTATTTCTCCTGTTAACTGTCCAATCATGATAGGTCCGCCAAGTGTTTTCAGGGGTATAACCCCTTGAAATAGTTTTACAACTGTCAGGACAGTTAGTGCTGTTATTTCCCACGTTTTTTTACCGCTTTCCTTAAGTGCTCGCAAGGGACCTAATTTTAATTCCTTGATATTTCCACTCGCTACAATTCCTATCAGTGCTGATTTAATCTCTTCACCAAAGATGTTTTTAACAATTTCCTCTTTTGGGGAAACCATTGTTGAGATCCTTTTATCACCTCTTATGATTTCCATATTTAGGTCCTTGTTAAGACTCTTTTCTATGAATTTTTTTATATCGCCCCATTTATTTATTTTTTTTCCATCAATATATTCGATAATATCACCTTTTAATATTCCGGACTTATCAGCAGGAGAGTCAGGTCTTACTTGTCCGACTTCGGCGATCATGATAGGGTAACCTGATATTAGGAAAATGCCACTAAAAAGAATGAAGGCTAAGAGGAAATTAAACATAGGACCAGCTGCGGCAATAGCAATTCTCGTTAATACAGGCTGTTTAGAAAAAGATCTATGGGAATCTTCCGGGATTATTTGTTCATCATTTTCTTCACCTAACATCTTGACAAAACCACCAAGAGGAAAGGCTGAGATCACATATTCGGTTTCTCCCATTTTTTTACCTATGACTTTAGGGCCAAAGCCAAGGGAAAACTTAAGGACCTTAACGTTACATAATTTGGCAATGAGAAAGTGCCCGAACTCATGGAAAAAGATCAAGACACCAAGCACGACGATAAATGGAATTATGTAATATAATACAGTACTCATAATTTGAACTTATGGTCTTCAACCTAATTGGAGTATTGGCCCGCCCTGACGCGACTTGCATAGAATACGATATTATCGCTGTGATATCTCATGAGTTGAGTATATGCAATTAGCTCATTACAAGTCAGGTTTGGGCCAGGGAGCAATGGAGCATTGGAGTGATGAGTTTAAAGGAATAAAAAAATAACTTTTTCCTATTTTACTATCCAATACTCGAATACTCCATCACTCCATGTGAATAGCATAAATCAAGTCCAATGAAAAGATATAGGCGATAAGTTGCATAGATTACGCTATATTTATTTCCTCACCATCTCCCTCAGGATTTCTGTTGCTCGAGATTTGGCCCATTGATCTGCCTCAATTACTTGTTCGATATTATGTAAGGGAAAGCTCTCGTGCTTCTCCATTGTTTTTTCAATAAGTTGAGGGATTTCCAAAAAACCGATTTTTCCTTCCAAAAAGGCATTAACCCCGATTTCATTGGCTCCATTTAATACGGCTGGCATGCTTTCTCCTATTTTTCCTGCAGCAAGGGCTAGGTATAGACATCTAAATCTCTCTTTATCAGGCTTTTCAAAGCTCAATGTTTTTATATCTAAAAGGTCCAATGATGGCAGTTCAACCTTAAGATGCCTTGGATAAGAGAGGGCGTAGGATATTGGTATTCTCATGTCTGTAGGGGCTAGCTGTGCGATAATAGAGCCATCCATATATTCAACCATTGAATGAATAATGCTTTGGGGATGGAGAAGGATTTCTATTTGCTCCATCTCTACATTAAAAAGCCATTTTGCCTCAATTGCCTCCATTCCCTTATTCATCATAGTCGCTGAATCAATACTTATTTTGCGACCCATTTTCCATTTCGGATGTTTTAATGCCTCCTTTGGAGTAACCTCGGATAATCTTTCTATGGGGGAATCTTTGAATGGTCCACCAGAGCCTGTTAGGATGATTTTTTTCAGGTCTTCTCTGCTGTGTCCTTGGATAGATTGCTGTATCGCACTGTGCTCACTGTCAATAGGGAATATATTTACCCCCAACTTTTTTGATTCATTTATTAGCAAAGATCCTGCCATTACCAACGTTTCTTTATTGGCCAAAGCCACATCCTTACCAGCAGTTATGGCTGAAAATGTTGGCAGTAGACCAGCAGATCCTGTCATTGCTGCTATAGCCAGGTTTACATCTGAAAGGGTAGCAATTTCACTATAGCCTTTGGTGCCATATAAAATTTCTGTGTTTGTCGAATTGTTTAGTTTATTTTTTAGCTCATCGGCGAGATTAGAATTAATAACTACTGCATAAAGTGGTTTAAATTCCTTTATTTGATTAAGGAGGAGATCTATATTTCTTCCTGCACCGAGCGCTATAATCCGGTATCTCTCTGGATTGTTCTTAATAATCTTGAGTGCATTAGTCCCTATATAACCAGTAGAGCCCAGCAGGCATATATTTTTCAAAGAGAATAGCTCCTTCGGAAGTAGGTTGTCAGTGGTTAGTTGTTTGTTGCAAAGGACAATAGACAACCTTCATTGGGTTAAAGTTAATTAAAGCAAATTGCTCAATCTACAATTCACATCCCGTTCACTGTCTTCCGACGGACAACGGACGATGAACAACAGACATTAGATGTTTAAATATATGTACAGGATAGGAACTGCAAAAAGGAGACTATCTATTCTGTCTAGCATCCCTCCATGTCCTGGTAAAATCTTACCACTATCCTTTTTATTTGATATTCTTTTTAGCATAGATTCTGCCAAGTCGCCAATTTGTCCACTGATTCCTATTGCTATGCCTACTGCCATTATAGAGATAGAAGATAAAGAAGTAAAGGATACATAACCAAAGAGACCAGCACAAGCTATATTTGCAATCAGACCTCCTATCGTACCTTCCCAGGTCTTTCCAGGACTGATCCGGGTTAGTTTATGTTTTCCAAAAAATTTTCCGCAATAGAAGGAACCAGTATCACCAG
>DAOVDY010000260.1 GCA_030669265.1 Desulfobacteraceae bacterium
TATTTGTTTTAGGGCATTTTGTATCGCTTTTGGCTCTTTAGGGCTTAAACTCAAAAACCCAAGAAACACAAGAGACCCAACAAACAACATGAGGAGATAACTATGGGGGAGGGGATAAAGAATAAAGTTGCTATTATTGGAATGGGTTGCACTAAATTTGGAGAGCATTGGGACAAGGGTTCCGAAGATTTAATTGTTGAGGCGTTTACTGAAGCAATTGAGGATGCAGGTATAGAGAAAAAGGATATTCAGGCGGCATGGTATGGCTCTTGTTATGAGGAATTAAATGTTGGAAAGTCGGCTCTGTTTCTTAGCAGGACCTTAAAGCTGCCTTTTATACCGGTAACCAGGGTTGAAAATCTTTGTGCCAGTGGTTCTGAGGCCTTACGGGGTGCGGTGTATGGGGTTGCCTCTGGTGCGTATGATATTGCCCTGGCTTTGGGAGCAGAAAAACTAAAAGATACTGGATATGGCGGTCTTTCAGAGGTAAGCACGATCTTGGGTACAAAAAACAGGGTTATTTTTCCAGCTATAAGTGCCCCGGGTGCATTTGCAATGATGGCTAACAGGTATTTTTCCAAATACGGCATGTCTACGGAAGAAGGAAAAAGGAGTCTGGCCAAGATTTCGGTCAATAGTCATAGAAATGGTGCAAAAAATCCAAAGGCCCACCTTCAGCGGATTATAACAGAAGAGGACGTATTGAATGCCCCAATAATTGCCTCCCCTCTCGGTCTTTTTGACTGCTGTGGTGTAAGCGATGGTGCAGCAGCAGCGATAGTATGCAGGGCGGATATGGCTAAAGATTTTATTGCAGATCCTGTATTTGTGAAGGCACTTCAGATAGGGATCAGTTCTGGTGAGGAATTGGGATACACTACATGGGATGGTACCTATGTTGAGACAACAACCAGAACAGCTGCAAGGGCATATAAAGAGGCTGGCATAAAAAATCCCAGGAAAGAAATAAGCATGATGGAGCTACATGACTGCTTTTCCATTACCGAACTTGTTACTTACGAGGATTTACAGATATCACCAAGAGGAAAGGCACGGAATGATATTGAAGATGGTTTTTTTTCAATAGAGGGAAAGATACCTTCACAGCCTGACGGGGGCCTAAAATGCTTTGGTCATCCTATTGGGGCCTCTGGATTAAGAATGTTATATGAGATGTACAAGCAACTTCAAGGAAAGGCAGGAGAAAGGCAAATCAAAAATCCAGAAATCGGTCTTACTCATAACTTAGGTGGGTTTCCACAGATGAATGTTATTAGTATAGTGGTCGTAGGATTGTAGAACACAGGTAACTATTCAGCCACTAAGTCACTAAGACACAAAGAAGAAAAATGAATTATATTTTCCTATAATCTTGGTGCTCGCCCTGGCGCGACTTCCGGAGAATAAGCTGTTTACGCTGTAAGGTGCATCAAAAAGGTGCCTTAGATCAAAGCCCTCTCAAATCAGGTCTGGGCCAGGGACTTCGTGTCTTGGTGGCTGATTAAGGAACACATAAAATAATTGGGCTATTCCTGATCATTTAATCAAGATAGTCTCGCAAAAGAGTTTTTACGAGTGAGTCAATCAAGGAAAGGAGAGAAAAATGGATTTTACTCTATCAGGTGAAAGTAAAATGATGGTGAAAACAGCTCGGGATTTTGCCAAGCAGGAAATTGAACCAATCATAGCAAAAATAGAGAAGGAGGATGAAATTCCCGATGATATCTGGCAGAAGTTTGCAAAGGCAAAGATGCTTGGTATAATGATCCCAAAGGAATACGGCGGTATTGGGTCAAGTGCCCTTAATGTTATATTGATTCTGGAAGAGCTTGCAAAGACAGGATCGGCAGCCGCCTTTCTGTTAGCTTTGAGCAATAGTGTTTCTGAGACCATCTATCATTGGGGTTCAGAGGATCTTCGAGAAAGATTTATCCCTCCTCTGTGCAATGGATCAGATTATGCAACTATGGCATTTACTGAGCCGGCTACAGGATCAGATCCAACGGCGATTACCACGGCTGCCAAACCGAATGGAGATCATTATGTGTTAAATGGAACAAAGAGATTCATCTCCTATGGGCATAAGAAAGGATACGGAGTTTTTTATGCGAAGGATGAAACAGAAAGAGTTACTGCATTTTTAGTAGACAAAAGTTCTGATGGTTATACCTGGTCTAAGCCATGGGCTCTGATGGGTCTTGCAGGGCAAGGTTTAGTGGATATTTTTCTCAAGGATGTTAAGGTACCAAAAGAAAATATTTTAGGAGACAAAGGCAAAGGCTTTCATATCCTGCTCAGGTGGATTGCTGGCGAGAGGGTTCAGCAGATGGCATTTATGGTTGGCATGGGGCAGGAGTGCTTGAATGAAGCTTTAAAATTTGCAAAAGAGAAAATGGTCAGAGGCAAGCCAATGACTGCCATGCAAGGGTTTCAATGGATGCTGGCAGAGATGCATGCCTCAATCGAAGCCAGCAGATGGTGGACATATAGAGTAGCTTCCAAGCAGGATGAAGGTAATGATATCATGGTAGATTCAGCCGCACTTAAGTTATTTGTTGTTCCAACCATCCAGGAAGTTGCAAGAAAGGCTTTACAGATACATGGCTCGTATGGGTATTGTAAAGACTAT
>DAOVDY010000229.1 GCA_030669265.1 Desulfobacteraceae bacterium
CATGAAAATATCAAAACTTGGGAGGAGATATGCCGACAAAAAGTGACCTGGAACTATTCAAGGCCGCCTACAAAACCGTTAAGGAAATTTTGAGGGTAAAGGAAGGGGAAAACCTTCTCATTACCATTGACTCCATCAGTGATTTTAGGGTTGCAGAGGAAATGGCCAAGGCGGGAGAGGCGCTTGGTGCCAGGGTCATGGTGGCTTGGCATTCCACACCAAAAGGGTACGGGAAAGCAACCGACCCATATTTGCCTGCCCCCCTCATAGCAGCATGTCCTGAAGCGGACGCCTGGATAGAACTCAATAACCAGTGGCTGCTCTATGGTACTGCTTGGGAACGTGCGGTAACGAACGGCCGTACGCGAAATCTTATGCTTGGAGGTTTATCAACTGATCAGTTGATCCGCTGTATAGGGGAGCTAGATATTGAAACTCAAATAGCCTTTCAGGAAAAAGTTGTCGAGATAACAAGGCGCGCAACAAAAATGAGGATTGTTAATGCTGCGGGAACAGACATCAGATTTGAAAATGATCCCGATCGTCCCTTTGCGAACGAACATATAGCAGAAACACCAGGAGGACATTTTCTGACAGGACAGATCGGATGGGCACCTAAAGAAGAAAGCATCAATGGAACACTCGTCTTTGATGGTGCCATTTCAGGTGGTGGTGAAGCAGACATAGGGGTAGTATCAGAGCCAGTTATCTACGAGGTTGAAAAAGGAAGGATTAAGGAAATCCGTGGTGGAAAAGAGGCAGAAATCGTAAAGAAGTGGTTTGAAAAATTAGATGATCCCGATATGTATATTGCTGCACATGTTTGTTATGGTTTCAATCCGAATGCAAGGCTTGGATTTACCACTACGGAAGATGAAAGGGTCTGGGGGAGTACGGAGTGGGGCTTTGGCTATCAGGGTCCGATGTACTCAGGCGGCAAACCTAGGGTGGCAGCATCACACATAGATGGGATATGCCTGGCGTGTTCAGTATCATGTGATGACCAATCAATAACCAAGGAAGGCGAGGTTGTTCATGCGGAATTAATAGAATTGGCAAAGGCCTGCGGACGTTAATGTATTCTGGATGCTCTTTTGAGATGACTCCTCCTGAGAACCTTAGCGATGGAATGGGGCTTTTCGGAATCTGTTTCTAATATCCCTTAAGAAAAGAGCAGTCTTTTCATAAAATCAAAAAAAATAGATTTTATCAGGAGACATGAATCAGAGAATTAAGACAGTAAAACTGGTTGCAGATCCATATCCGCCCTATCAATATAAAGAAGGTAATAATGTTAAAGGCGTTGATCATGACATAATTACCGCAGCCTTTAGAGAGCACAAAATAAAGACTAAAACTCAGCTCTTCCCATGGGAAGTTTGTATAGAACATATGGAAATGAAGAAGGTGGATGGAATATTTCAAATCACTCTCACGCCTGAAAGGGAAAAGGCGTTCTTATTCTCTAAACCTCTCAGAACCGCAAAAACTGTTCTTTTTAGAAAAGCTAAGGCTTCGGTAAGATTTAATAAAGATGATGAGATATTGGCTCAGCTAAAGAGATATAAACTAGGGGTTTTAACAGGTTATAGTTATGATCCTATAATCGACGGGTTAAGAGAACCTGCTAAAACAGAAGTTAAAAGCCAGGAAATGCTTCTGGAAGGCCTCTTAAGGGGGAAGTATGACTTGGCAATAATGGATCTGGGAATTGCAGCATATCTCATAGAAAAAATGCATATGGGTGGCATTGAACGGGTCGAAGGATATGAAATAACCCGAAAACTACATGTTGCTTTTCAGAAACATCTTTATGAGTTAGTTAACCTCTTCAATGCAGGTCTCGATAAAGTCAAGGAAAAAGGTCTGTACAATAAAATCTTTAGAAACCATGGATTAGATTATTAGAAATACGGAGATGTCCATGAGCGAGAGATTAGTAAATACTTTCTGTGCGATGGTCCAAATTAGTAGTGAATCTGGAAATGAGAGGGATTTCATCTATTACCTCAAGGATCTATTTACAAAGGAGCTTGGAGCAAATTGTGTTCTTGATGATTTTGGAAACTTAATAGCAAAGATACCTGCTAGGAACTCAAGTTCGGTCGAACCTATCTTTTTTGGGCTTCACGCAGATACGGTCAAGCCGGGTGAAAACATTGAACCTGTTATTGAAAACCAAATAGTATATTCCAAAGGGGAAACAATCCTGGGCGCAGATGACAAGGCAGGTATTGCAGAGCTCTTTGAAGCGATAAGATCCGCCGATTGTTACCCTCCCATAGAAATTGTGGTTTCAAGAGAAGAGGAGATAGGTTTCAAAGGCTCCAAGAATATTGATACATCCCTTCTCAAATCAAAAATGGGGTTTGTGATTGATACGGATAATTTGACGGATATCATTGTTGGTGGCCCATCTTACATGAGCATCAAAGTGGGCATTACTGGTAAGGCTGCCCATGCAGGAATGGAGCCAGAAAAGGGCATATCTTCAATCAAAGCCGCATCATATGCCATATCAATGTTAAAAGAAGGCTGGATCGATGATGAGACAACGGTAAATGTGGGGGTCATCAGGGGAGGCGAGGTTCTCAATGCCGTGCCAGAAAAAACAGAAGTCAAAGTTGAATGTCGCAGTCAAACTCACGACAAGTGCCTTCGGCGGAGTGACTTGATAAAGCAGATATTCCTTAACGCAGCAGAGTCTGTTGGAGCAAAGGCAGATGTCACAATGGAACTCCTGGTAAGATGTTACCGCATTTCAGAAGGTACAGGATCTGTTAGAATTGCGAAAAAAGCTATTAGCAGTGCAGGACTGGATCCAGAGGTAAAGGTTATATGTGGTGGAACTGATGCTGCCAGCTATAACGAGAAGGGTATAGACACAGCGGTGATAGGGATGGG
>DAOVDY010000018.1 GCA_030669265.1 Desulfobacteraceae bacterium
CTTCATATTCCTCTTTTAGTGATTCAATTATATAATCAATTGCTTCAGACCTCTTTTTTTGCCTAACCATCTTTTCGCTATGTGATAGCGCCTCCTTTATAAGAGGTTCGCCGATCTCTTTTACCTTTGCCTTTAGTTGCTCATCTTCTTCAGTTGGAATAAAATGCCTTTTATCCTTTCCGACAGACTCTCTCAACTCTATCTGCATATCAATAAAGGGCTGCAAAGATGTGTGACCAAAAAATATTGCCTCAAGCATATCATCTTCAGAGACAAATTTGCCATCGCCTTCCACCATAACTACAGCTTCTTTTGTTCCAGCGACAATCAGGTTTATGTCACTTTCTTCCTGTTCCTCTAACGTGGGAAATGCGATTAATTTACCATCAATCCTCCCTACCCGCACACTTCCAACAGGACCCCCAAAGGGAATATCTGAGATAGTAATCGCAGCTGAGGCACCCACAATACCTAAAGGGTCAGGATCAATCTCTTTATCAAAGGATAAGACACTTGCAATTACCTGGGTCTCAAAATTGTAGTTATCTGGAAAAAGGGGCCTAAGGGGCCTATCTATTAACCGAGATGTCAACATCTCTTTTTCGCTTGGCCGCCCCATATCCCGGCGAAAGAAATTACCGGGAATTTTACCTGCCGCATATGACATCTCTTGAAAATCAACTGTTAATGGAATAAAATCAATACCTTCTCGTGTCTCATCGGTAGATACAGCAGTCACCAAAACAACAGTCTCCCCCATTGTTACCACTACGGCCCCGCTGGATTCTTTAGCCAATCTACCTGTCTCAATATTTAGTGTTTTTCCATTGATATTATTTGATACATTCATAATTACCTCTTCACTTTTTTATAAATTAACAATTATCTAATACACTCTATTTTCTTAACCCCAACTCCTGAATGAGAGTCTTATACTGAGATAGGTCCCTCCTCTTTATGTAGTTCAAAAAACGCCTTCTTTGACCCACCATCTTTAAAAGACCTCTCCTTGAGTGATGGTCCTTAGGATGTATCTTAAAATGACCGGTAAGATCGTTTATACGTTTTGTCAAAAGAGCAATTTGAACCTTTGATGAGCCGGTATCTTTGTCATGGATTTTAAATTTATCAATAATTTTCTTTTTATCTTTGTTTGTTAAGACCACTTTTATTCCTCCTTAGCTAAACTAATCATTTTTAATAAGTGTCTAAAATTAACTTTTAACTTCTAACTTTAGTTCACTTTAGTTCACTTGCTTTGGTAAAAACTTTGATTATATTATACCCATCCCTATCTCCCTTTAAAATTGCAACCAAGTCCTGACCTGTGATTACCTTTAGATAGTCATCGGATTTGAAAGACGAGGTATTTTCCCGAGAAAGTTCTCCCCAGTTGGGCTGATAACCGTTTCTGATCTTTCTTGCTAATTTATCGGGAATTTCTACCTCCATCATCCCTTTGAGGGCATTTCTTAATGGTATTGTTATGCCATCAATCGTATTATTGGATAGATGCTGAGTTATTTGCATGAGAGTTAAGGCATCATCAATATGAAATGGGCCACTTTTTATTCTCCTTAAAGAAGCGAGATGGGCCCCTATTCCCAAACTTCTTCCTAAGTCTACAGCAAGCGTCCTGATATAGGTACCGGAGCTACAGCCAATCTCGAACCAAACGGTAGGAAGATTTACTGATAATATATTGATATAATCAACCCTTACATCCCTTGGTTGAAGATCTATAGCAATACCGCTTCGAGCCAATTCATATGCCCTCTTCCCACTATGATGAACAGCTGAATAAGAAGGTGGAACCTGTTTTATCGCACCTATAAACTGGTCTGCGGTATGTTTAATGGTCTCATATGTCAAGCTGCCAACATCTTTCTTCTCTATGATCCTTCCTGTTATGTCCTGAGTATCTGTTTCTATTCCAAGCTTAAGTGATGCCTGGTACACCTTATCTTGAGACATTAAAAAGGGGGATAATTTCGTTCCCTGATTTAAAAGAACTACCAATACTCCAGTTGCAAATGGATCAAGTGTGCCTGCATGACCAGCTTTTTTTACCTTTATCAAGTCTTTAATTCTTTCCATAGTCCTGAATGAGCTTGGTCCAGACTCTTTATCGACTATCAAAATCCCATCTGTTATCCGTAGTCTGTTGCCCGTTGCCTGCCCGCCACCTGCCCGCTCCTGCCTTGCAATGGCAGGCGGGTCGCTCTCGCTCAGGCCCTGCCCGACGCTCGCCAGCCCTACTGCGGGCAGGTACGGCAGGCGGGGAGGCGGGCGGGTCTGTTGTTTTCTGTTTGTTGTGTTCATGAGATGCTGCTCGTTGCTGATCTCAAACTCCTCATAGCTAAACAACACTAAGTCCTTGAAAAGACAACACAACCGACTACTGACAGCTAACTATTACCATTACCTAAAACCTCATGTGCTTTATCAAGGAATTCCTGTTTTACCGAATCCAGGACTCCATGTTTTGTGAAGGCTGCTGCTCTTGGATGGCCACCTCCACCAAAATGAAATGCTAAGTCTGCCACATTTACCCAATCATTGGAGCGCAGGCTAAATTTGTAATAATCCTTTCCAAGTTCTTTTATAAGAACACCTATTTCCACCCCAGAAATAAATCTTGGGTAATCAACAAACCTTTCACTGTCAAAATTATCAGCTTTTGCTTTTGAGAACATTTGTTGAGTAATAGTGATCAATCCAACCTTTCCTGCATGGCATATCTCTAATGTCTTTAAAGTCAACTCGAGAAGTCTTAGCTTTTTTAATGAATATTCATCCATAACCTTTCGTGATATCTTCCAAGGACTGACACCCCACCCCACCATCTCACCTGCAATAGCAAATGCCTCTTTTGTGGTATTTCCATATCTGAATGAACCGGTATCTGTCTGTATAGCCACAAATATATTTTCTGCTATGTTTTCACTCATGGGTAAATTCGCTAACTTTATCAACCGATAAATAATCTCACCAACAGAAGAACTATTAGCATCAACAAGATTCAAATCTCCAAACTGAGAATTGCTTTCATGATGGTCTATATTTATCAAGGGCTTTATATCAAATATACGGAAAGAATTTCCTCCCAATCTTTCAAGTTTTCCACAGTCAAGGATAAAAAGGGCGTCAAACTCTGGTTCCGATTTTGGATTGAAGCTATTTACTATGTTCTCAATACCTACTAAAAAAGACATAGAATCTGGTATAGGGCCTTCATTAAATAGGACAACCTCCTTCCCTGAAAGTGTAAGTGCTTCCCCCAAGGCTAATAAGGAGCCAATAGCATCCCCATCTGGATCCTTATGGCTGGCTAAGAAAAACCTCTTACCTCTTTTTAAAATATCAGCTATATCATTTAAAATCATGTGCTCTCTCTTGTTCTCTCCAAAAGCTTTTCCATCTTCTCCCCGTACTCAAGAGATACATCATAAATAAACCAAATAGCTGGAACATATCTTAGGTGTAACCTATCACTTATCTCTTTGCGTATAAATCCTTTTGCGCTTTCAAATCCTGCCTGAACCTGCTCTTTCTGGTCATCCTGGCTAAAAATGCTGTAGTAAATATAGGCATTTCTTAAATCTTTGCTCACCCTCACCTCAGTTAAAGTAACTCCTGTTAACCTTGGATCCTTCACCTTTCTTAAAAGGAGATCTGATATTTCCCTTAAAATCTGGTCACCGACTCTTTGAGATCTGTTACCTGCAAGCATGATTGAGTTTATTGGGTTTGTTGTGTTTATTGAGTTTATTGAGTCTATTTCACAAATTCCTCAATCTTTACCCCGCTTTGCCCAGTTAAATGCCTTTATGCTTTTATTTAACTGGGGTTTACCCCGTTAAATTCCGAAGGGCAGCTAAGTTTACCCCGTTAAATGCCTGTTTACTTTTATTTAACTGGGGCGTATTTAACCAGGGCCTCAATTCTTTCTTTGTCTCCTCCTGATGGCTATTTATCAACCACTGACCGCTTACAAATTTACACATTAAATATCTCTATTTTAGAATCGATAATCTCCCCGAGGTAAAGAGAATCAATATACGAGAGAATAGTATCAAGGGCTGAATTCACAAATCGCCGATCATTGGCTAAAGTGCTGATTCCCAGCTCTATCATCTGCCATTTATCATTGGAACCAACCTCACCTATAGATGCATTAAATCTGTGGTGCACCTTGTTTACAATACTTTTTACAACTTTTCTCTTCTCTTTAAGGGATTGCTGATTGTGGATATAGAGGAAAATTTTGAGGGTTCCTACCACCACATCAAAGCTCCACCTTCATCTCTTCTAAGGTATAAAATTCAAAGACATCCCCTGGCTTTATGTCATTATAATTTTCTAATCCCACACCACATTCAAAGCCTGAGGAAACATCCTTTGCATCATCTTTAAACCTCTTTAATGAAGACAGGTTCCCATCAAATATAACTACATCATCTCGCAACAGGCGTACCTTGGCACCTCTTTCAATCTTCCCATCAGTTACATAACAACCGGCAATAGTGCCCACCTTGGAGACGTGAAATATCTGTTTGATATCTGCTCTTCCAATAATATTCTCATTGTACACTGGTTCAAGGAGTCCTTCCATAGCAGATCGTATGTCTTCTATCACCTTATAGATAACATTGTAGAATCTTAAATCTACATTTTCTTTTCCTGCAAGGGTCTTTACAACCGGATTTGCCCTCACATTAAAACAGATAACTATAGCCTTTGAAGCAGAGGCCAGCATTACATCGCTTTCCGTCACTGCTCCTGTCCCGCCATGTATAACTTTTAACTTCACATCTTCTGTGCTTAGTTTAGTTAAAGAATCTACTAAAGCCTCTACTGATCCCTGCACATCGGCCTTGATTATAATGTTTAATTCCTTTACTTCACCCTCTTTAATCCTATCAAAAAGGTTATCGAGGCTCACAGAATCTCTTGTAGTTACTGTATCTAACCGAGCCTTGGTTTTTCTATGCTCGCTAATTAATTTTGCCTTTTTTTCATCGGAAGTTACTATAAAGTCATCTCCGGCCATAGGTACACCAGAAATACCATATATTTCAACTGGCAGAGAGGGCGTTGCCGATTTTATCTTCTGACCTATATCATTAAGCATTGCCCTTACTCTGCCGTAATTCTCTCCACAAACAAAAAAGTCGCCTTGATTAAGGGTACCATCATGAATAAGAACAGTGGCAAAGGGACCCCTGTTTTTATCCAGTCTGGCTTCAATAATTACTCCCCTTGCATGCTTTTTATAGTTCGCCTTAGACTCTAATATCTCTGATTGAAGAAGTATGCTGTCAAGTAGTTCATCCACACCGCGTCCTGTCTTAGCAGATATCTCACTGAATAGGGTATCACCACCCCACTCCTCTGATAAGAATCCATATTTTGATAATTCTCTCCTCACCTTTTCTGGATCTGCGTTTGCCTTGTCGATCTTATTAACAGCAACAATGATTGGAATATTAGCTGCTTTCGCATGATCAATAGCCTCTATTGTTTGCTCCATCACTCCGTCATCAGCAGCAACAACTAATACAATCAAATCTGTTACCTTTGCACCTCTTGCCCGCATTGCAGTAAAGGCTTCATGCCCAGGTGTATCAAGAAACACTAAATCACCATGGGATGTGTGGACGTAATAGGCCCCTATATGCTGGGTTATTCCGCCAGCTTCTTTGTCAATAACCTTCGATTTTCTAATATAATCAAGAAGAGATGTTTTTCCATGATCGACATGCCCCATTATTGTAACCACTGGTGGTCGAGGGACAAGATCTTCAGGTTTTTCCTCTTCCTCTTTAATTATCTCCTCCTCCTCAAAAGACGAGGGTTCTAATTCATATTCAAACTCACTTGCCACCAGAGAAGCAGAGTCAAAGTCAATTGTCTGATTAACGGTAACTATTATGTCTATATCCATCAATTTCTTAATGAGTTCTGTGGACTTAATACCCATCCGCCTTGCCAGCTCAGCTACGCTTATCACATCCGGGACCTTTATTTTCCTCTTTATAGCCTTGGGAACAGTTATCTCTGTCTGTTTTAATGTCTTCTTGTCAAGTTTGCCTTTAGCTTTTAATCTGCTTCTTCCTTCAAAGCCCTTTTCCCTGTCCCCATAGAGATCCTTCCGCTCAAAAATCTCTCTCCTTCGCCTGCGATAATCCTTTCGAGGAGTTATTTCTTCCTCTTTGTATTGCTTTGCCTTTTTTTCCTTTATCGCTTCTTTCTCTTTTTTATCTTCCTTCTCCGGAGAAATTGCAATTTCAGGTAACGGTATCGTAGTTACCGGCTCCTGAAGCTTCGTTACAGGTGGTTGAATTTCTGCCTTTTTTATTATCCTTGCCGGGATAGTCTTGGGTCTCTCTTTTTTCTTCCTCTCAATCTTAGGTTTGACCTCTTTGATGGGTTGTTCAGGAATAGGTATTTCTTTTAATTCCTGCGTAACTTCTTCTTCTAAAATCTCTTCTATTTTTTCCTCTGGCATTGAAATTTCTTTTTCAGGAGATGGTGTAACCTCCTCTTCAACTATCTGTTCTTCTTGGACTTTCTCTTCTATTTTAGGAATGATTTTCTTTCGTCTCCGGATAATGGTCGGCTTTATCCTTTTTTCCTCGAGAATTTCATCAGTTGCCCCTGAAAGATAATCTTTAGCCCGAGCTACATCATCCATATCAAGAGAACTCATATAGTTGTTGATAGGGAAACCAGCACTCTTTAATCGCTCAACCAGTTCATTAGAACTCATTTTTACTTCTTTGGCTAACTCGTAAACCCTTAACTTACCCATTTACTCCTCCGGGCAATCCCTCCGTTTCTTCATCCGAGGCTTTTTCATTATCAGAAACTACTGTCTGCGTATAATTCAGGGCCCCTTGGATCAATTCTTTGGCCTTTTTTTCACTAATTCCCTTTATACTTGCCAAATCAACTTCATCTGCTTTTGCAATATCCTCTATTGATCTAAAGCCTATCTCATCAAGAGAGGTTGCCAATTTTTTACCGACCCCAGGAATCTTAAGCAAGGATTGATAATCCTCTTTTAATTTTTTATTATATTCTGAATCGCTACTTACATCTAATTTCCAGTTTGTAACACGAGATGCTAACCTAACATTTTGACCCCTTTTTCCAATAGCAAGAGAAAGTTGATCATCTAGTACAACTACTTCCATGCTTCTGTTCTCTTCATCAACTATAACCCTTAAAATTTCAGCCGGGGCTAAGGCATTACATACAAATTTTGCTGGATCAGGGTCCCACTTTATAATATCAATCCGCTCACCTCTTAGTTCCTGAACTACCGCCTGCACCCTTGATCCCTTCATGCCAACACAGGCCCCTACTGGATCAACATCCCTATCCTTTGAAGCCACAGCTATTTTAGCCCTGCTTCCAGGTTCTCGTGCTACCTGCATAATGGTCACAATGCCATCGGAAATTTCTGGTACTTCATTTTCGAATAAGGCTGATAGAAAGTTAGGATGAGTCCGAGATAATATTATTTGAGGACCTCTGCTGAATTGTTTCACATCGTAAATATAGGCCCTGATCCTATCACCCTGTATGTATGTTTCCTTCGGGATTTGTTCTTTAGCTGGAAGTTCAGCTTCTGATTTACCCAGATTAGCAATAATGGAGCCTTTATCATAACGCTGCACAATACCGTTAATTATCTCTCCTTTCCTATCCTTAAAGTCATCATAAACAGCATCCCTCTCTGCCTCTCTGAGCCTCTGCATTATTACCTGTTTAGCTGACTGAGCCGCTATCCTTCCCAGTGCATCTATATCCGTTTTCATGCCCAAGCTGTCCCCTATCTCTGATTCTGGATCAAGCTTTCTTGCTTCTTTTAAGGATACCTGAAGCCTCTCATCTGTTACATCCTTTACCACCTCTTTGAACTCAAAAACCTCGATCTCCCCAATTTCCGTATTAAAGCTTACCTCTAACTCATATTCTGACCCAAATTTCTTTTTAACAGCTGAGGTAACTGCCTCTTCCAGAGCCTCTATAAGGGTTTTAGAATCAATTCCTTTATCTCTACTTACCTGATCAATAGTTCTCAATAAATCTGTAATCATCGTCTATTCCCTGCCCATAAAATAATTATCAAATTCATACTTTAGTCTCGCCTTATCTATCTCGTTCAAGGGCAATTCGACTAAATTATTATCATCCATTACGAGGCTTATCACCCCTTCCTTTATATCGGCGAGGCATCCTGTAAAATTCCTTCTTTTGTTGATAGGCCTGGACATCTTTAATTGCACCATCTTACCGATTGAACGTATAAAATCATCTTCTTTTGTTAATGGCCTGTTCAGACCTGGAGAAGAAACCTCCAGCACATAGGACAAATTAATGTTATTCTCTGCCTCAATTAAATCACCAAGCTCCCTACTAATGCTGGCACAGTCGTCTATCGTAACCCCTCCTTGTTTATCTATAAAAACCCTGAGTATCCATCTACCTCTTTCAAATTGAAACTCAACATCCACCAGCTCCATACCAAATTCAGGTAAAA
>DAOVDY010000178.1 GCA_030669265.1 Desulfobacteraceae bacterium
TTAAAGACTTTCCCCGATAAGCTGTTGTAGCATCTCGTTCGGACCAAGATATATCTGTACTATCTTTGCATCCCTCATATACTTTTCTACCGGATATTCTTTAGAATATCCATACGATCCCATTACCTGAACACAATTTGATGTAACCTCCATGGCCATATTTGTTGAATATACCTTTGCTATGTCAGAATACCGGGCCCTATGGGGATTTTTTGCTTTCAAAGACCATGATGCCCGATAGACGAGAAGTCGCGCTGCATCGATTTTTGTGGCCATATCTGCAAACATCGCTGAAATCAGGCTATGTTTGATAAGGGGCTTTCCGCCAACAACCCTGCCTTTACAATACCCAAGCGCATATTCAAATGCACCCCTGGCCATCCCTACAGAGATCATCCCAGCGCCTAATCTATTATAGGCTACAGTTGTTTGGAGAATTCTATGGCCATCACCTATTTTGCCAAGAAGATTGTTCTTTGGGACACGAACATCTTCAAATATAACCTCCCTGTTCTGGTCTTCTGGCATCCCCATCTTTCGTTCAATCTTACCAAAGGAAAGACCTGGCGTATCCTTCTCCACAACAATTATCGCTGACCCCTTGTCTTCTAACTTTGGGTCAGTTGTAGCGATTACAACATAATGGGAAGCGATACCTGCATTGCTGGGCCATACTTTTACACCATTTACAATATAATCATCTCCATCTTCTTTAATAATTGTTTTTACGGTCCTTAATCGCATCCTACTGTCTTCAATATCTGCACCTGAAGCAGGCTCTGTCATACAGATGCATCCCAGATTTACCTCCTCTCTCGATGCCAGTGGTCTCAAGAAACGCTCTCTCTGTTCATCATTAGCAGCAATTATTATAGGCGTTTGGGCGAACCATGTATCACCGATAACGCAGGTCACACCACCATTTACAGCAGCAAGTTCTTCTATAACTGCCATAGTTGTCATTCCATCCGCACCTGTACCACCGAATTTAGGATTTATAGTTAACCCCATAAAACCCAGCTCTGCCGCTTTCTTTAATACCTGTGGCATATATCTGTGGGTTTCCCAATCATCATCAAACTTATCATTAAGTGGTTTTACCTCATTTTCAGCAAATTTCCTTGCCACCTCTTGAAACTGACGTCTCTCCTCTGAAAGTTGAAAATTATACATGCTGTTCCTCCTCTGTTTTTGTTTTTTTATCCTTTTATAGCTCTTAGTTCTTTAATAAGGGCCGGAACAATCTCATTAATATCCCCAATAATACCATAATCCGCAAAGTTAAAGATATCAGCCTTTGGATTTGTATTGATGGCTATGATAAGCTTACCGTTTATCATTCCGGCAGAGTGTTGGATAGCCCCTGAAACACCACACCCTATATAAAGCTTGGGTCGTATTGTTTTCCCGGTCTGGCCAATCTTTTTATCCTCAGAAATCCAGCCCTCGTCTACCGGAAGACTTGTTGCCCCTATTTGAGCTCCCAAAAGCTCCGCAAGCTCTTTTACCATTTCAAAGCCTTCTTTACTGCCAACACCCATACCTGCTGCTACTACCTTTTCTGCCTCTTCTAAAGATATACTATCGGATACCGCTCTAATAGTTTCAAGAACCTTAACCTTGATATCCTCTTCCTTACAATTTACATCTACATAAATCAGCTCCCCTTGCCTTTTTCTGTCTTGATCCTTTAACTCCATCACACCTGGTCGAACTGTTACCATCTGGGGTCTATGTAAAGGGCAGATAATGTCTGCCATAAGATCCCTGCCAAAGAAAGGTTTTGTGGCCACGATTAATCTCATCTCTTTATCAATATCGAGTTCAGTACAGTCCGCAGTGCATCCTGTGTTCATTTGTGCCGATATCCTCGGTGCCAAATCTCTTCCTATGCAGGTTGCTCCAATCAGCAGTATCTCTGGTTTTTCCTTAAAAACCTGTTCAGCAAGAATATCCGCGTAAATCTCTGTCCGGTAATCTTTAACAATAGGGTCATCTGCTATGATAACCCTGTCAGCTCCATAAAAAATAAGTTCTTCCGCCATTTCTGAAACATTATGACCAATAAGGATAGCTGTAACATCTACCTTAAGTTTTTCCGCCAGGTCACGTCCTTTTCCCAATAATTCAAGGGAGGCTTGAGCCGGCGTTCCATCTCTTTGCTCGACAAAGACCCACAATCCATTATATTCTTGTATATTGCCGGTTGACATATAATCCTCAAACAAGCCCTTTTTGTTTCAATATTTGAATCAGGTTTCTCGCTATCTCATCAGGTTTCCCTTCCAACATTGCAACTTTCCCTTTGTGCACCTTTTTTATATAAACTGTTCTGGATTGTGTAGGGGAACCCTTTAAACCAAAATGCTTTTTATCATCTCCAAGATCCTCATTTGTCCACACTTGAACCTCTTTGTCCCTGTATGCATCCATGATACTTTCCATCGAGGGAATTCGCGGTTTATTAATTTCTTTTTCCACTGTTATCAGGGCAGGAAAGGAGGTTTTCAACATCCTAAAGCCATTTTCCAGTTTCTGCTTTATGGTAACCGAATTATTGTGTATGGCAATCTCCGTTGCATAGGTTAATTGTGGTAGATTTAGTAATTCTGAAAGCTGAGGACCTACGTGGGCTGTCATAGCATCCCATGACTCTTTGCCACAGAGAATGAGATCAAAATGTGATATCTTTTTAATGGCAAGATGTAAGGCATACGAGGTGGACAGGGTATCGGAGCCGGCAAATATTCTATCATTCAATAATATTGCCTTATCGACTCCCATACTCAAGGCCTCTCTGAGGGTATCCTCTGCCTGACGAGGGCCCATAGAAAGGGCGGTTATTACACCACCATGTTGTTCTCTTATTTGAAGGGACGCTTCAAGGGCATTTTTATCATTAGGATTTAAAATGCCTTCGACACCTTCCCTGATAAGGCTACCGGTTTTGGGATCCCAGCCTATGTCGCTGGTTTCAGGCACTTGTTTGATGCAAACAACTATATTCACTTTTCCAGTCTTTATGTAAGTAATTAGGGGGTGATCAGGTTTAAGGAAAAATTATCTCTTCTCTGCGTGCCCAACGTCTGATGAAATAATATTCTTTTCTTTAGCCTTCTTTTCAGCGAGCCAATGCAGAACCAACGAGTGTCTTTTGAATCTCGGTGCTTCCAGCAGTCACACCTGGAGAGGCAATCGTTCTATAGAGTTTTTCTATCTTATAGTCTTTACAATACCCATACGAGCCATGTATCTGTAAGGCCTTTCTGGCAACTTCCTGGATGGTTGGAACAACAAATAACTTAAGGGCGGCTGAATCTACCGTGATATCATTACCTTCATCCTGCTTGGAAGCTACCCTATATGTCCACCATCTGCTGGCTTCAATTGAGGCATGCATCTCTGCCAGCATCCATTGAAACCCTTGCATGGCAGTCATTGGCCTGCCTCTGACCATTTTCTCTTTTGCAAATTTCAAAGCTTCATTCAAGCACTCCTGCCCCATGCCAACCATAAATGCCATCT
>DAOVDY010000193.1 GCA_030669265.1 Desulfobacteraceae bacterium
CTGCTTATGGTTTCCTTGGCTATTACAGTTTTAGGTTTGTCAAATATCTCAACTCGAGGGAGCTTAGAGGCCTTCTGAAAAAGGGCCTCAGCAGAGATGATTATGCCAGGGGCTATTGCTCCCCCCTCATAGGTACCTTCAGGGGATATGTAATCAAAGGTTGTGGCTGTACCAAAGTCTACCACAATGAGGCCTGTTTCGTATTTCTGGTATGCAGCTACTGCATTAACTATCCTGTCAGCGCCAATCTCTTTTGGATTATCATATCTAATAGACAACCCTGTCTTTATATCTAGACCAACAATCATTGGTTCCTGGTTAAAATGAAGAAAGCAAAACTCTTTTAGCGAGCTAAGAAGAGGTGGTACTGTGTTAATCAACAACCTATTTATTACATCACTTATACGATTGATCTCTAATTGTGCTGGAATAAATAGGTTGTTGATTAACACAGTTAATTCATCACTGGTCATTTCTCTTTCTGTCCTCATTCGCCAGTGATTAAGCATCGTATCATCTTGAAAAATACCAAGAACAATATTTGTATTACCTACATCAATACATAGTAGCATAGGAACAAGTATCCAGTTTCAAGTTTCGGCTTTCATTATAGCATCAATCATGGTTACCGTCTCTTTGGCGGCCTTAACATTGTGTACCCTAACAATATTTGCTCCGTTCAGCACAGAAGCAGCAACAGTAGCCATAGTACCAGTTTCGCGAGATTCTACTGAAAGATCAAGCACATGACCAATAAAAGCCTTATTAGAGGTGCCCACCAGAAGTGGTTGTCCAAGAGAAGAAAATTTATGTAAATTATTTATTATTTTGAGATTATCATTAAAGGATTTACCAAAACCAATACCTGGATCAATGATAATAAAATCTCTTTTTATACCTGCAGTACTAGCCTTTTCCATGGCCTTTCTTAAGAATTCTATTATTTCACCAAAAAGGTCTTTGTATGTGGGGTTTGACTGCATATTTTTTGGTGTTCCTTTCATATGCATCAATACAATGGGTACGCCTGCATCTGCAACCAATTGACCCATTGCAGGATCAAATTTCAGTGCACTTATGTCGTTGACCATTGTGGCACCGGCATCTATGGCCTGGCTGGCTACCTCGCTCTTATAGGTGTCTATACTTATTGGAATGCCTATCTCTTGGGCGAGAGTCTTGATAACAGGTATTACTCTCCTTAACTCTTCATCAAGGGGGAGGGGATCTGAAAAAGGCCTTGTTGATTCTCCTCCTACATCAATAATATCAGCACCTTCGGCGGCCATCCTCAAACCGTGTTTCACTGCATCATTTTCGCGGGAATTAGTGCCTCCATCAAAAAAAGAGTCAGGGGTAATATTCAGAATACCCATAATAAATGTTTTAGAATCAAGATCAAGATTATAGTCTAACCATTTTAAAAACTTAGCTTTTTTTCCCTTTTGAATCACTTTTTTTTCTTTCCGTTGATTTTGTTGTGGGTCTTTTTCTTTTCTTTTTACCCACTATTTCATCGATCTCATGGCCATTTAAGGTCTCTTTTTCCAAGAGGGCTTTGGCTAACTTGTTAAGGGTATTTAGGTTATCACTTATAAGTTTATGGGTTTTTTTGTATGTCTCACCTACAAGATTATTAACCTCCTGGTCAATTTTTTGGGCTGTTTTTTCACTATAATCCCTATGTTGGGCAATCTCACGTCCCAAGAATATTTCTTCCTCTTTCTTCCCGAAACTTAATGGGCCGAGTTTTTCGTTCATACCATATTCACAGATCATCTTTCTTGCTATCTCGGTTGCCCTCTCTATATCATTGCTTGCACCAGTAGTCTGGGTATTTAAGGCGATCTCCTCGGCTATTCTGCCTCCCATCAGGATGCAGATGTTATTTGAAAGATACTCCTTTGTATAGGTATGTTTATCATCTAAAGGGAGTTGCTGTGTCAGGCCAAGGGCCCTGCCTCTGGGAATTATGGTCACTTTATGTATCGGATCGGTATTAGGTAGTAGTTTTGCTGTTAAGGTATGTCCTGCTTCATGATAAGCTGTAGTTTTTTTCTCATCATCGCTTATGATCATGCTCTTCCTTTCTGTACCCATAAGCACCTTATCTTTTGCATCTTCCATGTCTTGCATATCTATTTTGTCTTTGTTTCTCCTGGCTGCAAGCAATGCTCCCTCATTAACCATATTTTCAAGGTCTGCACCGGTAAAACCTGGAGTTCCCCTGGCAATTACAGAAAGATCAACGCCATCTCCAATCCTCATTTTTTTTGTGTGGACCTTTAATATACTTTCCCGTCCCCTGACATCAGGCACTGGTACAACTACCTGCCTGTCGAATCTTCCTGGTCTTAATAATGCAGGATCAAGTACGTCAGGCCTGTTAGTTGCTGAAATAAGGATAACACCTTCATTTGATTCGAATCCATCCATTTCCACTAAGAGCTGATTTAGTGTCTGTTCTCTTTCATCGTGACCCCCTCCTAATCCAGCTCCTCGATGTCGACCGACAGCATCAATCTCATCTAAGAATATAATGCAGGGGGCATTCTTTTTTCCTTGGAGAAAAAGATCTCTGACCCGGGATGCTCCAACACCTACAAACATTTCTACAAAATCAGAACCACTTATACTTAAGAAAGGGACGCCTGCCTCTCCAGCAATAGCTCTGGCTAATAACGTCTTACCTGTTCCAGGGGCACCAACCAGAAGCACACCTTTTGGGATTCTGCCTCCTAAACGGGTAAATTTCTTTGGGTCTCTTAGAAATTCTATGATCTCTTGAAGTTCTTCCTTAGCTTCTTCAATACCAGCTACATCATCAAAGGTTACCTTATTTTTTTCGTCAGTTGCGAGTCTCGCCCGGCTTTTTCCAAAAGAGAGCGCTTTACCTCCTCCTGCCTGCATTTGGCGCATAAAGAAAATCCAGACACCAATTAAAAGAAGCATAGGGAACCAGGATACAAGAATTGTCATATACCATGGAGACGTGTCATCCGGTTTTGCAGTTATTTCGATCTCCTTATTACGTAAGATTTTTATTAGCTCAAGATCCTTAGGTGCAAAGGTCCTAAAGAATCTGCCCTGATTTGAGGTACCAGATATTTTGTCACCTTGAATGGTTACCTGGCTGACCTCGCCTTGTTCTACCATGTTCAAGAATTGACTATAGCTTAAATGTCCAGTCTGTTTAGTTTCTTTTTTAAAGATTTGAAATAGCATGATCATCATAAGGCTGATAACCAGCCAGAGGGTTAGGTTTTTAGAAAATGTGTTCAACTGTGTTCTCCTTTATGATTACTTTTAAAATAGACAAATTAT
>DAOVDY010000266.1 GCA_030669265.1 Desulfobacteraceae bacterium
CGGCAGAGTCTTGTAACTTCATCCATAATCTCTGCACTATCAAGGTTTGTGAAGCGTCTATCTCGGTAAACTATCGTCCCATTGATTATAACATCTCTCACATCTCCCCCGGTAGCGGAATATACGAGTTGGGAGTATGGATTATACATGGG
Source organism: Desulfobacteraceae bacterium (assembly GCA_030669265.1). Lineage (GTDB taxonomy): Bacteria > Desulfobacterota > DSM-4660 > Desulfatiglandales > B25-G16 > B33-G16. The sequence goes on from DAOVDY010000266.1 coordinate 153, forward strand.
TGTCATATGGGGGCTGTTTGTATCAACGATAATAATATCGGCCTTTTTTCCTGGTTCGATGGTTCCTATTTTGTTTTCCAATCCAATGACCTTGGCTCCTCCAATGGTAGCCATTGCAAGTACAGCCCGGGCATCAATAATAGTTGGATCAAGGTTGGCTACCTTAGCCAGTTTTGCAGCCGTATCCATCTCTGCAAAAAGATCAAGGTTATTGTTCGAGGCGCAACCATCTGTTCCGATGCCTACGGTAATACCTTTTTCCAGCATCTGTGCTACTGCTGCTATACCTGAGCCCAGCTTCATATTGCTTTCAGGGCAATGTGCAATATTTACTTCCCTTTTAGCCAAAAGATCTATCTCCTCCTCATTCAGGTAAATGGCATGGGCAGCAATTAAATTGCTCTTTAAAAGGCCAAGCTCATCTAAGTAGAAAACTGGTCTTACAGAGGTCTTTTGCTTTATTTCTTCGACCTCTTCATAAGTTTCAGACAGGTGTGTCTGAAGGGGGAGATCGAATTGAGTCGATATCTCCTGGGCCCTCAGCAATGTTTTTTCCGAGCACGTAAGAGGGCTATGACAGAAAATTCCTGGTATAAGACGATCAGAGAAATGTATCCATCTCTCTAAAAAGGCTGAAGCAACATCCAGATTTTTTTTAGGATCGGGAACACCTGGAGCAGGAAAATCAATAACACCCTGAGCCACAAGGGCTCGCATTCCGGACTTATGTAGTGCCTTGACTATCTCATCGGCAAAGAAGTAACCGTCAATACAAGTAGTAGTGCCTGATGCAATCATCTCCACACAGGCAAGAAGAGATGCCCAATAAACTGTATCAGAGTTGAGGTATTTTGCCTCGGCTGGAAATATGTGCTCATATAGCCAGGTTTTAAGGGGAAGATCATCTGCCATACCCCTGAAGAGAGCCATAGGAGAATGACAATGGGTGTTTATAAGTCCAGGTAATATTATGGCATTCTTGGCATAGATAATTTCATTTGTTTCAGGTATAGGATTATTATCGCTGACAGAGACATCCTCAATTCTATCACCAGAAATAACTACCCTCGCATCATGTATGGGCTCTTCCCCATCAACCATTGACAAAAGGGTGCCGCCTTCTATAACAATAGTATAATTTTTTTTGTTTCCTACCATTGTTTTTTGCTCATTAATCTTATAATAATAATTTTAATTCATAGAATAAAATAATCAAAAGCAAAGCCCTATTAGGGCTGACATCAAGGAATTGTAAATATGGCTATTGTAGCATCTTTCAGAGGAGTAACCTATAATTTTGATAAGATACCGAATATTGAGAGGATAGTGTGCCCACCCTATGATGTCATTTCAGATAGTGAGCAGGACGCCTACTACAACAAAGATCCCTATAATATTGTCAGACTTATTCTGGGAAAGAGAAAGACGGGTGATTCTGATTGGGATAATAGGTATACCAGGGCAGCAGATCTATTGAATAGATGGGAATCAGAGGAGGTTCTTGTTCGACATGCATTTCCCTCCATTTATCTTACCTCCATTGAATATGAATCGCCAGATACTATAGAAACAAAGACTCGATGGGGATTTATAGCTCTGATACGGATAGAAGAAAATGATTCATCTGTTATTTTGCCTCATGAAAAAACATTTTCTTATCATAGAGAAGACAGGCTAAGGCTGATGAGGGCTTGCAATGCCCAATTTAGCCCGATTTTTGGTCTCTATGAGGATGATGGCAATACAATTGGGAGCACATATAAAAAAATAACAGCCTCTCCTCCTTTCATATCCTTCAGGGACATCGATGGGTATTACCACAAGATGTGGGAGATCACCAGCGATTCGATTATAAAGGATATCGCTTCAAAGATGTCATCAAAATCAATTATAATTGCTGACGGTCATCATCGCTATGAATCAGCTCGTAATTTTAGAAACTACATGAGGGCCAGATATGGCAACCATCAGCTTGACAGAGTGTATGAGTATGTCATGATGTATTTGACTAATATAACTGACAAGGGTTTGACTATTTTACCATCTCACCGGTTATTTAAATTCTACCCGGATTTCAAGATAGAAAAATTCCTTTCCTCTGCTAAGAAATGGTTTGATATCTCCGTCTTTCCTTTTTCAGCTAATACCCAAAAAACGGTAAAAAGGGTTTTCCTTGATCAGTTAAAAGAATATGGCCAACATAAAAGTGTTATTGGTTTTTACCACTCAGGAGCTGAAAATTATTACTCACTATGTTTGAAATCAAAGGCCAGGAAAGAGATAGGTGATGATGTACATCCCTCAATTAAAAAACTTGATGTTCTGGTCTTATCTCGCCTCATATTACAGCGAATACTCGGCATTAAAAGAGATGACCTGGATAATGAAAAGATAATCCAATATGAG
>DAOVDY010000262.1 GCA_030669265.1 Desulfobacteraceae bacterium
ACCATTTTACTATACAGGTAGCCTTAGGTGGTACAAGTATCCTAGTCAAGAAGTTCGATCCTGAGATAGTTCTACAGTATATTGAAAAAGAAAAGGTGAATGTTATCTCCGGCTCTCCAGCTATGTACAATCTATTGCTTCAATATCCAACATTAGATCACTTTGACACTTGCTCAATAACCAAGTGTACAGCAGGTTCGGCTATATTGCCTCAGGAAATCAAGGAAAGGCTTTTAGAGGTCTTTCCCAAAGCTACTGGTATCTACGATGTCTATGGTTGTACAGAAGCTTCACCTACCATTACTATATTAAGCGGGAGAGATTCATTTAGGAAACATGGCTCAGTAGGGCCTCCTGTTCCCTTTCTCCAAGCTAGGATAGTTAATGAAGATGGCAGGCCCTTACCCCCGAACCAGATAGGAGAATTGGTCTGCCAGGGTCCAAATGTTATGCAAGGATATTACAAAAACGAGGAAGCAACAAAAGAGGCAGTTAAAGACGGATGGCTCTATACCGGCGATTTGGCTACTGTAGACGAGGATGGCTACTTATATATTGTAGACCGAAAAAAGGATATGATCGTAAGCGGGGGAGAAAATATTTATCCAAGAGAGATTGAAGAGGTCCTCTTTAGGCACCCAGCCATTGCTGACGTAGCCGTAGTTGGAATTCCTGATCCGATCTGGGGAGAGTCGGTTAAAGCCTTTATAGTCCTTAAGCACGGTAAAATGGTAGACGAGCAGGAGGTAATCGATTTCTGCAAGAGTCATCTTGCTAGTTATAAAAAGCCAAGGGCTATAGAATTTGTCAGTTCTATCCCTAAGAATCCCTCAGGGAAAACCCTAAAAAGGCTTCTCAAAGAAAGGGATCAGGAAGAAGGTGGTAGTCAGAAAGTCCCTGATTTATAGATACTGTTAACAAACAAATAAAGAGAAAAAAAATGGATTTTGATTTAACAAAAGATCAGGAAGATATTAGAAAGGCAGCAAGAGAATTCGCCGAAGGTGAATTTCCAGAAATCGCCCAAGAGTGTGATCAACAGGAAAAATACCCTCGAGAACTGGTCACAAAAGCTGCTGAGCTCGGTTTTATAGGGATCAACTTCCCTGAGGAATATGGTGGGAGTGGGTATGGTTACCTGGAGAAATGCCTCATCACCGAAGAATTCTGGCGCGTTGACCCTGGATTAGGTTCTGTTTTGATCTCAGCCACCTTTGGGGCAGATATGGTCGATTTATACGGTACAGACAAGCAAAAGAAAAAATACCTCATTCCCCTCACTAAAGGAGAGGCCGTTATGGGATCGGCCATCACCGAGCCAGATGCGGGAAGTGATGTAGCGGCTATCACAACCATGGCCAGAAAAGATGGCTCTGATTATGTCATCAATGGGAATAAGACATTTATAACAAATGGCACCGTGGCTAGTTATTTTGCAGTGATATGTCTAACAAACCCAGATAATCCTTCACGACATAGAAGACATAGCGTGATCCTTGTGGAAAGTGACCGCCCAGGATTTGAGGCAAACAAACTTCACCATAAATTAGGAATAAGGGCCTCAGATACAGCCGAATTGTATTTCAAGGATGTCCGCGTCCCCAAAGAAAATCTTTTTGGCGAGGAGGGAAATGGTTTCTATCAATTCATGGAATTTTTTAACCGAACAAGAATCCATGTAGGTGCGGAAGGGGTTGGCATTGCTCAAGGTGCTATGGAAAAGGCTATTGCCTATGCTAAGAATAGAAAGCAGTTTGGAAAAACCTTGAGCTCTTTTCAAGCAATTCAATTTAAAATAGCAGAAATGGCCACACGTATCCAGGCAGCAAGAAACCTCGTGTATGAAGCAGCCTTTAACGCAGATAAAGGCAAGCTTGATCATAAACTAACAGCAATGGCCAAATGGTTTGCCGGAGAAACAGGTGTTCGTGCAGCAGAAGAAGCAGTACAGATCCACGGCGGTTACGGATATATGGGAGAATATGATGTTGAACGCTTTTATCGCGATGCAAAAATAATTGAAATATATGAAGGAACCAAGGAGATTGAGAAGATTATAATTTCAAGGACATTACTAGGAAAATAATTAACTAAATGATTTGGGAGATGACATTATAAGTACCCTTAATTTATGTATGAAAATAAAGACTTGCAACAAAATGGATAAAGATGATATAGATGACCATGAAAATAATTATTATGCTTAGACCCAATGAGGCATCTAAGTAATTTATTACCTTAGGTGCCTTATTTTCAACCCAGATGGGAATCCATGGAAAAGAATGTAACAATACATCTAAGAGACTCCGCTTCTGTTGATGTCTCCTCTCAAGGTCTCGTTGGTTTTAAGGCATTACAGGCCTTGGATATAGATAACACCGAAAAATTAGCTGCAGTGAAGATAAATGGTGAAATTAAAGACATTTCAACAGAGATTGACTCATCAGCAGAACTTGAGCCTATCTATATAGACTCCCAAGAGGGTTTGCAAATACTGAGGCATAGCACTGCACATGTCATGGCGGAGGCAGTGAAGGATCTCTTTCCCGGAGTAAAGGTAACCATAGGTCCGGCCATCAAAG
>DAOVDY010000023.1 GCA_030669265.1 Desulfobacteraceae bacterium
AGGTTGGCTATTGTCCTAGATGATATTGTAAATAGTGCACCGGTTATACAGGATAAAATTTCCGGCGGAAGGGCCCAGATTACCGGCAGATTTTCTATGGAAGAGGCCAGGGATCTAGCTAGTGTCTTGAGGGCAGGTGCCCTGCCAGCACCTGTTAAGATCATTGAAGAGAGAACAGTGGGACCCTCCCTTGGAAAGGACTCTATCGATAAGGGTCTCAAATCAATGATAATCGGAGGGATTGTTGTTATCCTGTTTATGGTTTTCTACTATAAATTTGCTGGCCTTCTGGCAGATTTGGCCCTTCTATTAAATATAATCTTCATCGCAGCAGGTCTGGCATTTTTCGGTGCCACCTTAACGCTTCCTGGTATAGCAGGCATCATCCTGATTATAGGTATGGCTATAGATGCCAATGTGCTTATATTTGAAAGGATCCGTGAAGAACTGAGATTGGGGAAAACCCCGCGGGCAGCAGTTGACGGCGGCTATAGCAAGGCCCTTGTAACTATACTTGATGCCAATATCACCACCCTGATCGCTGCCCTAGTTCTATTTCAGTTTGGAACCGGGCCGGTAAAGGGATTTGCTGTAACCTTAAGTATAGGTATTGTTGTCAGCCTTTTCACAGCCCTATTTATCACGAGGGTAATCTTCGATTTCTTTATTATTGAACGGGGCATGAAAAAGGTAAGTATCTAATGCTTATTATGTTGCTTGCGTTTGTTGGGTTTGTTGGGTGAGAACCCCATGGACGCAATGAACGCAACAAACAATAGTATAGAGAGACAATAACATGCAATTTATAAAAACGGATATTAATATTGATTTTATTGGGCAACGAAAGATGTCCCATATTTTGTCTGGCACTTTGATATTGTTGACCATCCTTCTGTTATTGTTCCGAGGTGGACCTAATTATGGTGTTGATTTCGCTGGTGGCATTCTAATTCAGGTGCGGTTCAATCACCCAGTAACACCAGGTGAAATCAGGGAGGCCTTAAAACCTATCGGTATGCAAGATAGCATCGTCCAGGAATTTGGAGAAAAGGGGAAATCTGAATACCTGATAAGGGTTAGCAAAACTGATATTGACCTTAGCGGCTTATCTAGTGAGGTTAAAGAATCTTTAAATAGCAGATTTGGGGAGGCGAATGTAGAAGTCAGGAGGGTGGAGATGGTTGGGCCAAAGGTTGGGAAAGATTTAAGGGAAAAGGCCCTTTTTGCTATCTTTTATGCGCTCCTCTTTATGGTCATATACATATCTGGAAGGTTTGAATACAAGTGGATTATGAGTATAATTATGGCAGCCTCCCTTGCCTTTGGAGTCTATATAATCTCTGCCATAGGAATGAGTATTATCTGGCTCATTGCTGTTGCCCTTCTTATTACTATCGGCCTATGCTGGTTTCTGCGCCTTGAATACGCCCTCGGTGCCATTGTTGCACTCTTTCATGATGTAATCATCACGATGGGCGCATTTGCTCTCACAAACAGGGAAATAACATTATCTGTTGTAGCCGCACTCCTGACTATAGTGGGCTACTCCCTAAATGATACAATCGTTGTTTTTGACAGGATCAGAGAAAACTACCGGCGCCAAAGGAATCGCGATTTTGCGGAGGTAATAAATCATAGCATCAATGAAACCTTAAGCCGTACTCTCCTCACATCAGCGACTACCCTTACTGTTGTTGGATTCCTTTTTATCTTAGGCGGTGGAGTTATCCACGATTTTGCTTTTGCCCTCTTAGTCGGTATACTGGTTGGCACCTATTCTTCTATTTATGTAGCAAGCCCTGTTCTTCTCATATGGAGTGGTCAGTCATCGGAAGGAGGTGGCGTCAGGACTAATAGACGAAGGAAAGGAAGCTAATTGTTTAAAGAGGAGACCATTCGCTGGAAAAAGAAAAGAAAGAAAAGGGCTATCTTCATAGTGGTAGCTCTTTTTTTATCTGGATTTCTTTATCTACACTTTGGTGGCCCTGGGAGCAACTATTTCAAGCTATCATTAAATAGGCTGCTCCATCCAGTTCCCGCATTCAAACACATAATAATTGAACATAACAGTACAAAAAAGAGGCTCACGCCTGGTCAGATTTTCCACATCCATCCCTCTGATAGCCTTAAGATAGGCAAGATATCAACATCAATCCCTTTTAACAAGGGAATAAGGCTTTACTCTCAAGGTTTTGATGTTAATGCCCTTGAAAAAGAGATGGTTGTAACAAAACTCCTTCCTAACCAAGATATGTTTCGCCACTATACCTACACGATAACAATAAAGCACAACAATAATAAAATCGGTGAGGTAGGTCTTGTAATTTCTCCTTCATTAGAAGATTGGCTAACAAAGGCAAATAGGATAATAGATCCTCAAAAAAGGATAAATTTCTTACAAACAGCCACGAATGAAGAAGGGGATAATCTTCAGATCAAGATGAGGCTTGCAGATGAATATCTGATCCAAAAGAGGTGGAAAGAGGGAGCTCACATCATCGAGAGCCTACTTGAGGAAAAAGAAGACCTGCCCGCCGGACGGCAGGCGGGCCTGTCCGCCCCGATAATATCGGGACAGGCGGATTTGAACCTTATGAAAAAACTTGTAGATGCCTATGAACATCTGCATTACTATAATAAGGTTATCGCTACGTTAAAGAAAATGCTCATACATTCACCTGAAGATCTGGATCTTAGGCTCCGTCTTGCGGAGCTTCTTGAAAAAAAGGGGAGAATAAAAGAAGCTGTAGAAGAATATACCATTATTCTTCCACAATTAACCACAAATGAAAAGATAACATGCATGAAAAATATAGGCTATCTATTATTTCAAGCTGGTCAAAAAAACAAGGCCCTCCACTGGTATCTCAAGGCAGCCAAATATGACAAAAAAGACCCAAACCTCTACTACAATATCGGCTCCATATATGATGAGCTTAAGAAGCCAAAATTGGCCGAAAAATACCTGCGTTTTGCGTTAGAGTTAAAAAAGGATGATGTTGAGGGCAGGTTACGGCTTGGGCAATCTCTTTTTAATAAGAATAAATTAAAGGAGGCAAAAAAGTATGTAAAAGAGATCCTTAAAAGAAAGCCCAATCATTTAGATGCCCTTATATTGTTCGCTAATATAGTAGAAAAAGAAGGTGATAAGGATGCCCTAAGGAACATCTATAAACAGATCTTATCTCATGACCTAAAAAATAAAATTATCCTATTTAATCTTGGGGTATTGGAGACAGAGCAAGGAAATCTGCAAAAAGGTCTCCACTACTTTGAGAGATTGGTTAAGATTGATCCTAAGGATACACAGGCCAGGGAGGCCCTCTTTGATATCTATCAGAGACAAAAAAGGAATGATCTTGCCTTCAATCAAGCCATAATGCTGATCAAATTTTTTCCAAAGAAAATTTCCTACTATAGCTACATATTTACACACCTTATAGCCCTAAACGAATTTGAACAATTAGCACAATACATGATTATGGGCGTTAAGGCAAATCCCAAAAATTTTGAGTTACGACAGTATTTGATTCTCGTCTACCTCAAATTGAAAAAAAATGAGTTAGCTGTAAAGGAAATTATGGAAGCTCTAAAATTGCAGCCAAATAATATCAACCTACTCCACCAACTTGCTAAGATACATGAAGGGACAGGCAATCTTGATCAAGCCTTACAAGTGTATAAAAAGATCCTTGATATCTCCCCAGATGACGAAAAGGCCGGCAAGGCATATCTCAGGCTAAGGTTAAAATTATTGCATGACGGAAAAAGGTAAGTAATCGTGGGGAATATGGTACCAAAAGCTAATTTTTCTCATCTTTTGAATCTAGCTTACATTATTTTTTTCTCCTTAATAGTTCATTCTAGATTTCCAAGTAATATCTTATTGATTTTATGCCGAATCTTAAATCAAATGAAATAATAACATAGCCCGGCAAATTTAAAGAAGTGCTCAACATTATCACAACGTTCTTTTAAGAACAACCTTTCATTTACTTCTTATATCTCCCTTGATTATGTTTATACCTAGGATCTAGGTTTTCTCTGAGAATTGTTCCAGGCCAAAAGTCTCACCATTTATTCATTTCAATAGATATGGAATCCAAAGCATATATCATCACATGCCTTGAGGTTTTGAAATATGTCAAGAATAAATATTTAAGCTCTTAATATCCTTAAGTATGTAATTTATTACTAAAAAGTGGAATTTTATTTCTTATAAATTGGTATTTTATTTTATATTATGCACATAAGCCCCTAGTAATGCTTCTGTAACCAATGAATCTCCCTGCAGCAAGCTGCAGGGTATCATAGCTGATTTTATATTATTTTATCCCCTCACCCTAACCCACTCCCCAGGGAGAGGGAAAAAAGGTATGACCCTGTACCAAGCTACAGGGAATAAATAAGTTTAAAATCTAAAGAGATAATAAGCGACCTAAATCTCGCATGATTTTTGCATGATATTAATTTATTAATCTTTTGTTGCGCATTGTACGCATAGCCGATTCACAAAATGCAGTAAGTCTGACTATTACTATCGAAATCTCATCCATGTCAGATGAAATACCTTCTGGTTACAAAATACCTTGTAACTGATAGATCTTATCACGTTCAAGCCTCAGATAGGGTATTGTTCCTAAGAGGCATAATAAAGAGATGCTGGCACCAGAAACAACTAAAACATCCCTTAGAGATTTACTATATGTGGTTTTCAAGCGAAAGAGTGTGATTCTGCTCTTTTTCACCGCCACCTTTTGCACCGTTACTATCGGTACGCTACTGATCAAGCCGACCTACGAGGCGAGCTCCAAAATCCTGGTCAAGATTGGCAGGGAAGATCTCTATGTGCCAACGGTGCCGACCAGCGGCACCTCGGCCCCAACAATGAACATTAATCGTGAGTCGCAGATGAACTCCGAGATCGAGATCATCAGGAGCCGATCTCTGAGTGAAAAGGTGGTGGAGTTCCTGGGTCCAACGGCTCTTTACAAAAACGAGAATGATAAGGACCAGAGCATTTTGAGGGGCTTCCTCCCAGATGATCACGCCATACAATCACCCGTGGAGAAAGTAATATTTAAACTTCATATGGCTCTCAAAAAAAGTAAGCGAATTATGATAGGCTTGCTTCTAAGAGCCCAGGCACAGCAATCTCCCATGGAGAAATCCGTGTTGAAGTTTCAGAAGAATCTCGCAGTCGAAGGGGTCAGGAAATCAAACGTGATCGAGATAAGATTTAAACATAAGGACCCGCAAATGGCCGCTACCGTGGTCAACAAACTTATCAACTTGTACCTGGACCGCCATCTTCACGTTCATAAAAACCCACAATCCTACACTTTCTTCCAGCAGCAATTCCAGATTTTTAAAAACAAACTGCGCCAAACCGAAGAAAGGCTTAAATCCTTTAAGAAACAGCAAGGCATCACCTCCATCAATGAGGAACAAAGCCTTCTCCTTAGACAGGAAGCTGAACTTCGAGCCGCATTGAACCAAACTCTGAGCCAGAAAGCCGAGACTGAGAACCGATTTCTCCGAATTCGCCAGCAGCTGGCCACCACACCCAAAACCATTCCACAAGGGGAGGAAATTGAACATAATCGTCTTTTGATAAACACTCTCGAGGCGCGCCTGGTTGAGCTGGAGCTCAAGGAGAAGGAACTGCTCACCAAGTATACTGAGCAGAGCCGCCTGGTGCAGAGTGTCAGAGATGAAATCCACATGGTCAGAGAGAGGCTAGCCGAGCAGGAGAGCAAACGCTACGGAAAGAGCCGTTCTGGGCTGAATGTAATCTACCAACGTCTGAAAGAAGAGCTTTTCCGAAACGAAGCCGAGCTGGATGCCTTGAAGGGCAAGAAGGAAAGCCAGAGTGCACAGCTTGCTGACTACCAGAGGACCATCGAAAGACTCAACCGAAGCGAGCTAAAGCTCAACCAGTTCCAACATACGATAGATAGCGCTCGGCAAAACTACCAACTCTACCTGACCAAGCTCGAAGAGTCACGGATCTCCAATGCTATGGACACAGAAAAGATATCCAACGTCAGCGTGATTGAGCCAGCCCGTCCGCCGCTCAAGCCCGTGAGCCCAAAGGTCTTGTTGAACATAGTGCTTGGCATCCTCTTTGGGACGTTTGGAGCTATCGGTCTGGCCTTTTTTATGGAATATCTTGATGATAGCCTGGAGAGGACCGAGGATGTTGAAGATTATCTCAAGATACCCGTTCTGGCCTCAATACCGGAGTTAAAGAAATAGTTTTATTGGTTCATCTGGTTCAATTGGATTTGCGGATTTAGCTGGTTTGATGAGCGGGATTAATTCTATCGATTCTAGTCGTTATGATAATGAGAAGAAGGACCTGCTGCTATTTAACACCAAGTCTTTACTTCTAATAAGAGTGCGGTGATGAGAACGAATGTGACCAATAAACCGACTGAACAAGTGCAGAACCATGTATTGCAACTTTTTTGGATTTTCTGAAAGGCCCTTTGACTTGACGCCGGACCCTAAGTTTCTCTACCTGAGCCGTTGTCATGTGGAGATGCTCGCTGCCCTTACCTACGGGATTCACGAACGGCGTGGATTTATCACAATGGTAGGCGAGGTGGGCACAGGCAAGACCTTGCTTCTCAATACCGTACTGGATCGACTCGATAAGAACACTAAAGTGGCCTACATTTTCAACACCGACCTGACCTTTAGGCAGATGCTGGTCACGGCCCTTGTCGACTTGGGGCTGCCAAAGTCAGTAAATAAATTTTCTAAGGATCGAGCCCTCCAACGGCTGAACGACTTTGCCATCCTGCAACTGCCTTTAGGCGGCAATGTGGTGCTTATTGTGGATGAGGCCCAAAATTTGAAACAACGTTCTATGGAAAACTTACGGCTTATTTCCAACCTGGAGACCCACAAGCACAAATTGGTCCAGATTGTCCTTTCCGGCCAACCAGAACTGGACACCAAGCTGAACCAGCCTGAATTGAGGCAGCTCGTCCAAAGGATCAGTCTCAAGCGCTATATCACTGCCCTCAATGAAAAAGAGACATACGAGTACATACGGCATCGCCTGAGAATTGCAAACTACAAGGGTCCATCCCTCTTTAATCAAAGGACACAACAATTGATCTGGGAATATTCCGGGGGAGTGCCGCGAAAGATCAATGTCCTCTGTGACAATGCCCTCCTGATCGGTTATGGATTAAAGAAAAAGAAAATCGATACAGACGTGGTGAAGGAAGCCATTAACGATCTCAGCTGGAGCCCCTACTCGAGAACTATTGAGACCCAAGCTGCGATTACCATAGAGCAGCAGGCCCCACAGTTAAAGAGGAGTACTTCTCGACGTCGCTTCGCATTGGCTGCAAGTTTGGTGCTCGCTGCCAGCCTCATTCTTTTCGTGGTGCTTCTCTTTGGAAATCCACGCCTCAAACTCCAAAAGTGGGGATCTTTTTTGCCTGATAATGTAATGGGGACCTTGCCCGCAAGAGAGCCAGAGAGTACCGATCAATCTTCCACATCGATCGGCGATCAATTCCATGGCTCTCAGAACCCGGATGGGATGTCTGTGCAAACACAGAAAGAGGGTCCAGCTGTGAATCCAGAGGCAGTTGCAGGGGAAAGGGATGGTGCCCTACCCGATCAATCAAGGGTTGTGATCGCCAAGCCAGGGGACAGTCTATTTAGTATCATCATTCGGACTTACGGGAAATATGACGGGGCCATATTAAATGCTGTGCTCAACGAAAATCCTGGGCTACTAATTCCAGATAAGATTCCCGTGGGGCAGGTCATCAAAATACCGAAGGTTGACTGATCAGCTTGATTGGTTTGATAGATTTAATTGTGTTGGTTGAAGTGAAATAAACAGTTCAAATTAAGTCAAAAG